>CBHCMH010000516.1:0-1932 GCA_965974445.1 uncultured Rhizorhapis sp. | reverse complement strand
GCCATGGTTCTGGTCCAACCAATATGACCTGCGCCTGCAGACGGTCGGGCTCTCAGGCGGGCATGACAAGGTCATTGTTCGCGGCACCCCCGCCGACCGGAGCTTTTCGGTCGTGTACCTGAAGCATGGCAAGGTGATCGCGCTTGATTGCGTCAACGCGGTCAAGGATTATGTGCAGGGCCGCGCCCATGTCCTGTCCGGTGCCGTGCTCGATCAGGCGCAACTCGCCGACGCATCCATCCCGCTCAAGGAAGTCGGGCTGGCGTAGGGCCGGTTCAGGACCTGCGCAGTCTCATTGAGAATGACCGGTAGGGTGGGGAGGAAACAGAACCCCCTCCCCGCCCCCTGTCAGTCGTTGAATAGCGGCGCCCGCTTTTCCCAATTGGCTGCCACCGCCTCCCGCTGATTGGGTCCGGCGAACACCGCGGCCTGTTCCCTGCTTTCGGCCAGCAAAGTCGCCGCCATGTCATTGTCCTGCGCGACGGCGAAGAGCCGCTTGGCGGCGCGGACGGCGTCCGGACTGCGGGACGCGATCTGGCGAGCGCAATCCATTGCGTCTTCGAGCGGGCTGGCCGAAAGCCGGGTCACCAGCCCCAGCGCCTGGGCTTCCTCCGCGCAGAACTCGCGGCCGCTAAAAGTCAGCTCTCGCATCACATCGTCCCGCACCAGCCCGCGCGTCAGTACAAATGCGCCCATGTCGGGAACAAGTCCCCATTTGATTTCCATGACGCTGAGCCGCGCGTCAGGGCTGGCGATCCGGATGTCCGCACCCAGCGCGATCTGCAATCCGCCGCCAAAGCATACCCCATGCAAAGCGGCGATTACCGGCACCGGCAGTTCCCGCCAGAGCATGGCGGCATGCTGGAACCGGTTGGACAGGCCGTGGCTGCGCTCCAGCAAAGCGGCCTCCAGGCCGCCCTGTTCCGCAAAGCTCGCAATGTCCAATCCTGCAGAAAAGGCCCGGCCTTCGCCCGACAGTACAACGGCGCGCAATCCCTGTGCCGATCGCAGCGTCTCCCCCGCTCTGGCGAGGGCGTCGAACATGGCGGGATCAAGCGCGTTCATCTTGTCCGGCCGGTTCAACCGGACGTCGGCTACCCCGCTAGCGATGCTGATGGTGACACGTTCGTCCATGGTCTTTTGCTCCGAAATCGCGGTGGCAGGTTAGGTCAGCCGCCCGCCGCTTGCCAAGCCATTAACCAATTATAAGGGCGTTGAGCCTAGCTTTTTCCCTGGGTTCAAGAAGGCTGGGCATATGCAGATTTTCAAACGCGACAGGACGGGCGCCGGATCTGGCGAGGAACCGGGTCAGGACCGCGCCGAGGCCAAGGCTCAGCGCCGCATCCGTTTGCTCATTGTGGATGAAGATCCCACGGCGCTCAGCGTTCTGGGACGGCGCTTGTCGCATATGGGGCATGATGTCGTTCTGGCCGAAAATGGTTTTGTCGCGCTCAGCCTGATGCAGGCGCAGCGTTTCGACGTGATCCTGATCGATATGATGATGTCCATGCTGCCCGGCATCGACGCGATGAAGAAAATGCGCGCGTCCGGCCTGATGGGCGACGCCACCATCATCATGATATCCGGCCGGACCGAAAGCCATGCGGCGGTCATCGCCCTGTCGGAAGGGGCGGACGATCATATCGTGAAACCCTTTGACTTCGACGTGCTGGATGTCCGCATCCGGCATCTGGTCGCGCGCGCGGATGCGATGAACATGCTCATCCGGCACAATGACCTGCTTGACGCCCGCATCGCCCGCCGCGCCGTCGAGCTGGGACAGACCCGCGCGGAACTGGAAGAGCTGCATGCCGACCGGGCGCGGCTGGTGCAGTCCATCCAGGCGCTGCATGACGAATTGCAGAGGGTGAGCGCGGCAACGCAGAACTGACTGCGGGCCTGATCTACCGGTTCACCCAGCGGGTGACCGTG
>CBHCMH010000515.1:0-1933 GCA_965974445.1 uncultured Rhizorhapis sp. | reverse complement strand
TGGAATGGGGCGGGCAGGACTGGACCCCGGCGCAGCGCTATATCTTTCAGGAGGAGATGGCGCTCGCCCATGCGCCCGAAGGATCGCCCTTCAACGTCAACATGATTGGGCCGGTGATCGCGAAATTCGGGACCCAGGAACAGAAAGAGCGCTTCCTGCCGCGCATCGCCAATATCGACGACTGGTGGTGCCAGGGCTTTTCCGAGCCGGGCGCGGGATCCGACCTTGCGAGCCTCAAGACCAGCGCTGTGCGCGACGGCGATGATTATGTCATCAACGGCCAGAAAATCTGGACGACACAGGCGCAATATGCCGACTGGATGTTCGCGCTGGTACGGACGGACAATACAGGCCGCAAGCAGCAGGGCATTACCTTCCTGCTGATCGATATGAAAACGCCCGGCATCACCGTGCGTCCGATTGAGACCATCGACGGCGGCCGCGACGCCAATGAAGTGTTTTTCGACGATGTCCGGGTGCCCGTCGCCAACAGGATCGGCGATGAGGGCAAGGGCTGGGACTATGCCAAGCATCTGCTGGGCAATGAGCGCAGCGGTATTGCTCGGATCGGCCTTTCCAAGGAACGATTGTCGCAGCTCCGTTATCTGGAAGCAGATATGTCCGCCAAAGGAACGCTGACCCAGGCGGAGCGCACCCGGCTGCGGCGCAAGCTGGCGGAGGTCGAGGTGGAACTGCGCGCGCTGGAATTGACGCAGCTCCGCGTCGTGGCGGCGGACGCGCATGGCGGCGGGGCCAACGCGGCGGCGTCGATCCTGAAGATCAAGGGCACCGAACTGCAGCAGCGGATGACCGAATTGACGCTTGAGCTGGCGGGGCCGGCCGGGCTCGCAAGCGGCGATCATGGCGGCAGCAACATGGACGATGGGGACGGCTGGCTGGAGGCGGCCGCGCCCTTCTACTTCACCATGCGGAAGGTTTCGATCTTCGGCGGATCGAACGAGATCCAGAAGAATATCATCGCCAAGGGCCTGCTGGGGCTGTGAGGAACAGACGCTGATGGATTTCGAGCTCACTGACGAGCAGCGGCTGCTGGCCGAGAGCGTTAATCGCTTCGTGGCGGAGCGGTATGACCTCGAGACGCGGCTGCACGCCTTGCGGCAGGAGCAGGGATGGAACCGCGAGGTGTGGCAGGGCCTTGCGGAGCTTGGCGTCTTCGCCATGCCTTTTGCCGAAGAGGATGGCGGTTTCGGCGGCGGCGGCGTGGAAACCATGCTGGTCATGGAGGCGCTGGGGAAGGGGTTGCTGGTCGAGCCCTATCTGGCAACGGTCATCCTGGCGGGCGGTGCGCTCCGCCGCGCGGGCAGTCCCGAGCAGAAGGCCGAGCGCATCGCCGCGATTGCGGGTGGCGAACGGCTTATGGCGCTCGCGCATTCGGAAGCGGGCATGCCGCGCCACACGCTGGACGTGAAGGCGACGCAGGCACGGCGGGATGGCGAAGGCTGGGTGCTGAACGGCAGCAAGATCGCCGTCATTCATGGCGATTGCGCCGATGAGCTGGTGGTGAGCGCGGCGACGGAGGAAGGCCTGTCGTTGTTCCTTGTCGCGGCCGAAGCCCCGGGCGTGCGGATCGAAGGTGCGCCGGGCTACGACGGCGTGCGCGTCGCAACGGTTGCATTTGACACAGTGCGGGTCGGACCGGAGGCCTTGCTGGGAGCGGCCGGCGAGGGCGCCGCGATTCTGGAGGCGGTGTTCGAGGAAGCCAATGCCGCGCTCGCGGCCGAGGCTGTCGGCATCATGAGCGACACATTCGATTTGACGGTGGAATATCTCAAGACCCGCCAGCAGTTCGGCGTACCCATCGGCAGTTTTCAGGCGCTGCAGCACCGTGCGGTCGATATGCTGATCCAGCTGGAACTGGCGCGCAGCATGGCGATCCTTGCGGCCCTGTCGCTCGATGCCGCACCTGAAGAGC
>CBHCMH010000514.1:0-1933 GCA_965974445.1 uncultured Rhizorhapis sp. | reverse complement strand
GTCCCCCGGCGCGTCATGAAGGCCAGGCGCTCGAACATCATGATGTCCTGCTCATTCTTCAGCAGCGCGCCGTGGAGCGGCGGAATCGCCTTGGTGGGATCGCGGGATTGAAGGACATCGAGGGGCATGTCCTCAGCCAGAAGCAGCTTCAGCCAGTCGAGCAGCTCGCTGGTGGACGGCTTTTTCTTCAGGCCAGGCACATCGCGTACGTCGTAAAAGATATCCATGGCCTTGCTGACCAGGATCTTCTGGATGCCGGGGAAATGCACGTCGACGATGGCCTGCATCGTGTCGCGGTCCGGGAATTTGATATAGTGAAAGAAACAGCGGCGCAGGAAGGCGTCGGGCAGTTCCTTTTCATTATTGGAGGTGATGACGACAATGGGCCGCTCCTGCGCCTTTACCGTCTCGCCGGTTTCATAGACGTGAAACTCCATGCGGTCGAGTTCCTGCAACAGGTCGTTGGGAAATTCGATGTCGGCCTTGTCGATCTCGTCGATCAGCAGGACGGGGAGCTGCGGGGCAGTGAAGGCCTCCCACAGCTTGCCCTTGCGGATATAGTTGGCGATGTCGTGCACCCGCTCGTCGCCCAGTTGCCCGTCGCGCAGGCGAGCGACCGCGTCATATTCGTACAGGCCCTGCTGCGCCTTGGTCGTGGACTTGACGTTCCATTCGATGAGGGGCGCGTTGGCAGCCTTGGCGATTTCATGCGCCAGCACTGTCTTTCCCGTGCCGGGCTCGCCCTTTACCAGAAGCGGCCGGCGCAGCATGACCGCGGCGTTTACAGCCACTTTCAGGTCGTCGGTCGCCACATATTGCTGTGTGCCCTCAAAACGCATTCCCTGGCCCTCATCATGTCCGATGGGTGCGGGAATAGCATGGGGCGGGGAAGTCGCAAGGATTTTGGTCGCTGGCGGCAGCGGCCTGGCGGGGCAGATCAGCCGGTCACACGGGCGGCGGCACGGGCGCTCAGCAGGTCCCAGAGGCCGCGATGCTGGCCCAGAAGTTGGCGCGCACCGAAATGGACGGCCCGCTCGACAGCCTCATCCTGGCACACGGCCGTGGCGACGCCGAGCGTCTCCTTGCGTCCGGGCAGGCCGCTGGGGCGCGGGCTGAGCCCAAGGCGGAGCGCGGCAGAATCCAGCAGGCGCCGGATGGCGATCCAGTCCAGAACCAGGGCGAAGGCCGCGCCGACGGCGCAGCCACGGCGGTCGGACTGGGCCAGCATGTCGAGAGCATGCCGCTGCGTCAGCACCGCCGCTTCGCTTTCGCTTTGACCGATTGTGCTGGGGGCCGGGCCGGCCGCGACCGTCACTTGCGTCAGATAGCTGCGTTCCGAAGCAAATCCGTCGGCGGCCTGGATCAGCCAGCTGCGGGCTTCATTGTCGGCGATCCGAGTGGCTGCATGGTCGATAACGCCCGGATGCCGCCCATGCAGCATGCAGAGATAGTGCGCGGCGTCGGCAAGATTGGGCAGGTTGCGCGTCAGATCGCCGCCAAGTCCGACGCCGCTGGCGCAAGGGTAGCTGTGGCCAGCGGTACCGTCCACATCGACCAGGGTCAGAAGCAGTTCGGATATGCCGCCGCCAGGGCTCCGTCTTGCCAGGTTGCCGTGCATGCGCATCGCCCTATTGAAGGCACCTTGGGGGGTGCGGTTTAGCCGTTCCCCAAGTTGATAGCGCGATTGCGTAAATGTCTGGTTTACGGCGTCAAAAAATTGACACCGTTATGTTTACTGATCCAGGAAACTGCGCATTTTCCGGCTGCGGCTGGGGTGTTTCAGCTTGCGCAGCGCCTTCGCCTCGATCTGGCGGATGCGTTCGCGGGTGACCGAGAACTGCTGGCCGACCTCTTCAAGGGTGTGATCGGTGTTCATGCCAATGCCGAAGCGCATGCGCAGCACGCGCTCCTCGCGCGGGGTGAGCGAGGCAAG
>CBHCMH010000513.1:0-1942 GCA_965974445.1 uncultured Rhizorhapis sp. | reverse complement strand
GTGAACTGCGTCACCTCCATGCCGTCGCACCAGACTTCCCAGCCCAGGCCCCAGGCGCCCAGCGTCGGGCTTTCCCAGTCATCCTCGACAAAGCGGATGTCGTGGAGCAGCGGATCGATGCCGATTTCCGCGAGGCTGCCGAGATAGAGCGCCTGCAGGTCGGGCGGCGATGGCTTCATGATCACCTGATATTGGTAATAATGCTGCAGGCGATTGGGGTTTTCGCCATAGCGGCCGTCGGTCGGGCGGCGGCTGGGCTGCACATAGGCGCAGTTCCACTTGTCCGGGCCGAGCGCGCGCAAGGTCGTGGCGGGATGGAAGGTGCCCGCGCCCACGCGCATGTCATAAGGCTGGAGAATCACGCAGCCCTGCTTGCTCCAATAGGCATGGAGCGTAAGGATCAGGTCTTGAAAACTAAGGGGTTTCTTCTCACCCACCCGTATTCGCCTTCGCATCTGCAACAGAAATGACGTTTCGCGCGCCGCTTTGGCGCATGGCGCGCGGCGGGTCAAGAAGACCAATTAACTCTTGCGCTAAGGCCGTTGCATGCCGAAACAGATTTGAATCGCCGGTACGCCCGTTCGGCGCAGGAGCAAGGACGTCATGAAATTCCGGTTTCCCATCGCTTTTGCGGCTCTTTGCCTCAGCATTTCCGCCTGCGCAAACCCGCCCGCCGCCGCGCCGGGGAGCATCGACCTTGCCAGCGCCGACCCCGCGCTCTGGGTGGTGAAGGATGAGGACACGACCATCTACCTGTTCGGCACCGTTCATGTGCTGAAGCCCGGAACCGTCTGGCTGGACGATGAAGTCGGCGATGCGTTCGGCAAGGCGGACCGGCTGGTTCTGGAGATCGTCACGCCTGAACAAGGCGAAATGGCGCAGAAGGTCGCGGGCATGGCGCTCGATCGCAGTGGACGGCCGCTCAAGGAGAAAATGGGCGAAGCGGCGCACGCCAGATATGTGAAGGCGATGACCGAGGCCGGCATTCCGTGGCAGCCGTTCGAAGGATTGAAGCCCTGGATCGCGGCGATCACGCTGGCGCTCGCCCCGCTCGACAAGCTTGGGTACGACAGCGCGCTCGGCGCGGAAAAGATACTGACAGTCGGGGCGAAGGAACGCGGCACGCCGATTGGCGCGCTGGAGACGCCCGAACAGCAGCTCGGCTATTTCGACAGCCTGCCCGAAGCGCAGCAGGTCGCGTTCCTGAACGCCACCGTGGACGGCATGGCGGACGTGGAGAAGGACTTCACCAGCCTGGTCGATAGCTGGGCGGCCGGGAAACCCGACGCACTGGCGGACAAGATGAACGAGTCGCTGGAAGCGACGCCCGAACTGGCCGAAACCCTGCTGTTTCAGCGCAACCGCAACTGGGCGGAACAGATCCGGGCGATGCTGGACGAGCCCGGCACGATCTTCATCGCGGTCGGCGCGGGACATCTTGCCGGGAAACAGAGCGTGCAGGATTATCTGAAAGCGCTGGGCATCGAAACGCGGCGGGTGCCGCACCGGGAAGAATAGCCCCCCTTTCGCTTGCTTTTTGCCCGGCAGATGCTAAAGGCCCCCATCCCGTCATGGTCATCCCTGGAGGCGTGGCGGGTCTGTTGTACATCAAGCATCTGGAGACATGCATATGAGCGATCAGCTTACGCTGTCGGCCGAGGCGCGCGAACGGGCTGGCAAGGGAGCCTCCCGTGCTCTGCGCCGCGAAGGTCGCGTACCCGCCGTCATTTATGGCGACAATCAGGAACCGGTCATGGTTCATGTGGAGGAAAAGGCGCTGAACAAGCTGCTGGGAACCGGCCACTTCATGAATTCGGTCGTCATGGTCGATGTTGGCGGCAAGGCCGCTCGCACCCTGCCCAAGGATGTCGCTTTCCACCCGGTTACTGACCGTCCTCTGCATATCGATTTCATGCGCGTTGGCGAACATTCGACCGTCCGG
>CBHCMH010000512.1:0-1946 GCA_965974445.1 uncultured Rhizorhapis sp. | reverse complement strand
CCGGGCGCGCGCGGCAGCGGAATGGAGGGCACCTTGTCGATGCCGTAGATGCGCACGACTTCCTCGACAATGTCGGCGCTGCCTTCGATGTCACGCCGCCAGGAGGGGATGGCGATGGTCCATTGTTCGGCCCCATCGACGCCAAAGCCGAGATTTTCGAGGATAGCGCGCTGCATGTCGCGGCTGACCTCGACCCCGGCGAGCGAGAGTACGGCGGCCGGATCGAAAGCAATGGAGCGGACGCCGAGCGGCGGCTCGCCTGCCCGTATGACCTCGCTGGAGGTCCCGCCACACAGGTCCAGCACCATCTGCGTCGCGATGCTGAGGCCAGCGTCCAGAAAGGCGGGATCGACCCCGCGCTCGAACCGGCTGCGCGCGTCGGAGGTCAGCGCCAGCTTCTGGCCGGTCTTCGCAATGGCTTCGGGCGTGAAATAGGCGCATTCGATCAGCACTTCACTCGTGCCGTCCTGCGCGCCCGAATGTTCGCCGCCCATGATGCCGCCAATGTCGTGGACGGTCTCGCTGTCGGCAATGACGGTCATGCTGCTGTCCAGCGTGTAGCTCTTGCCGTTAAGTGCCAGCACTTCCTCGCCATTCTTGGCCTTGCGCGCGACTAGGCCGCCCTTGAGGCTCGCCGCGTCATAGACGTGCAGCGGGCGTCCGAGGTCGATCATGATATAGTTGGTGATATCGACCAGCGCGGAAATCGGCTTCTGCCCGATGGATTTGAGGCGCTTTTGCAGCCATTCGGGCGAGGGTCCGTTGGTCACGCCCCTGACCGAGCGCGCATAGAATGCCGGGCAGCCTTCAGGATCGCTGGTCCGCACATCGGGGCCGGGGCCTTCACCCATGATCGACGGTACGGCAAGCGGTTTCAGGCTGCCCAGGCCCGATGCCGCCAGATCGCGCGCAATCCCGCGCACGCCCATGCAGTCCTGCCGGTTGGGGGTCACTGAAACCTCTATGACCGGATCGTTCAGGCCCGCCCATTGCGCATAGACCTCTCCCACCGGCGCATCCGAGGGCAGTTCGATGATGCCGTCATGATCCTCGCCCAGCTCCAGCTCGCGGGTCGAACACATCATGCCGTGGGATTCGACGCCGCGAATGGGCGCGACTTTCAGCGTGATGCCAGCGCCCGGCACATAGGCGCCCGGCATGCCGAACACGCCAACCAGCCCCTCGCGCGCATTGGGCGCGCCACAGACGACCTGCAGCGGGCCTTCCCCTGCGTCCACCGACAGTATCTGCAGCTTGTCCGCCAGTGGATGCGGCGCGGCGGACAGGACGCGGGCGATGCGGAAGGGGGCGAGCTTTTCCGCCGGGTTATCGACACCCTCGACCTCCAGGCCGATGGCGTTCAGCTTGTCGAGAATCTGCTCCAGCGTCGCGCCGGTTTCCAGATGCTGCTTGAGCCAGGAATGGGTGAACTTCATGCGCCCACTCCCCCTGAAAGCGTGGGCACTTCGAGCGCGGAGAAGCCATAATGGCGCAGCCAGCGCAGATCGCCGTCAAAGAAAGCGCGCAAGTCGTTCATCCCATATTTGAGCATGGCGAGCCGATCGACGCCGGTGCCAAAGGCAAAGCCCTGCCATTCGGCGGGATCAAGCCCGCAGGCGCGGATGACATTGGGGTGGACCATGCCGGATCCCAGCACCTCCATCCAGCCTTCCGACCCGCCGATCACGCGCTGGCCCTTTTCCATGGAATAGCCGACATCGATTTCCACCGACGGCTCGGTGAAGGGGAAATAGCTGGGGCGCAGGCGCAGGACGATGTCGTCGCGCTCGAAAAAGGCCTTGAGGAAGGTTTCCAGCGTCCATTTGAGATGGCCGAGATTGATGTCGCGGTCGATCACCAGCCCCTCGATCTGGTGGAACATCGGAGTGTGGGTGGCGTCCGAGTCCGAACGGTAGACGCGGCCGGGCGCGATGATGCGAATCGGC
>CBHCMH010000511.1:0-1952 GCA_965974445.1 uncultured Rhizorhapis sp. | reverse complement strand
GACAAGAAGGAAGTTCAGTTTGCACCCGACTGACGGCGCGGTGATAGGTGATAGGAGACTACTTATGGCGTCTCGACAAGGAATGATCCGTACAACCATCGCGCTGGGAATCGCGCTCACGCTCGGCGCCCCGCTGACGGCCAGTGCACAGGCGGGTCAGGGAGCAGGCCCCGCCGGCGCTGCACCCGCCGGTGCCCTGGGCGGCGGCGGCCGCGGCCGGGGTGGTGCACCACCGTACACGCCCGCGGCGGGCGCGCGGGACCTGCGCTCGGTGCTCCACAACTGGGGCTGGCATATGGGCATGCTGCGCGGCGAGGCGGAAATCGATCTGATCGCATCGCTCGAATACAAGGGAACGGGCACCATGCTAGTGGACGGGCAGCCCTGCAAGCTGACGGCCTATCGCATCAGCACCAACTACATGATTTCGGGTCAGCGGACTCAGATCACATGCGCGCGGCCCAATGGACAGACGTATTCCAACATCGAAGTCCTCAATGGAGCGTACGCATGGAACGAAGATATTCCCGGTGCGGAGCTCATCAAGGGAAAAGGTAAAGCGACTCCGATGGCGGCTGCCACCGAGGAGCGGATGATTCGCCTCTGGGCAAGTCCGCAGGGCGCGCTCAAGTCCGCGCTGGCGGGGATCCAGGATCCTCCGATATTTTCGGTCGACCCGGGCAACGACGTGCCCGCCGATGTCGCAACGGCAGGTAAGACGTCGGTCGTGTGGGAAGGCGGGAAGCCCGTTGTGTCATTCCCGATTCCGGGTGTCCCCACGGCAACGGCGACGGCAACCCTCGACGCGAAGTTCATGGCGGAGCGCGTTGTGGTCCGGCATGGAACGAACACCACCGAGTTCGTCTATAGCGACTATCGGGACTGGAACAATCCGCTCCACCCGGCCGAGGCGTTTGTCGCCGGCAGGATGATCGAACGCCGGAATGGTACGGTCGTTCGCGATATCACGACCACGTGGACGGAAACCGGGCAGATGTATGTCGTGATGCCCGTGCCCGCCAGCGTCAAGGCGGCGATCAAGCCAACGCTGCAGCCTCCCGCCTGGGTTTCCGCGTTTGGTCCAAGTGTTCCCCTGGCCAGCCTATCGGCGCCGGTGTCAACTCCCGCGGCTCAGGTCGTAACGCCGAGGCTTGCCAACGGAAAACCAGACATGACGGGTAGCTGGAATGCGGTTGCTGGCATTGGCAATGGCGGTGCTGGAGCTTATAACCCACCGTTTCCCGCGAACCGCCGATGTGGCCCAACGCAGACCCGGTGCAAAGTCCCGAACGACAACTTTACGGTGGATTATGCGTGGATCTCACCCTCGCGATATTGGATGAACATACACGGCCCGATCTACAAACCCGAGCACTGGGACAAAGTCCAGGAACTCGACATGTGGACGAACAAGTTCGATCCGATCATGACGTGCCAGCCGATGGGGATTCCGCGCCAGGGTGAGCCCCGCCGCATCTTCCACACGGTCAACGACATCACCCTGTTCTATACGTACAGCGATTACGGCGGCGGAAACAGGGAATACCGCATGATCCCGACGGACGGCCGTGAGCACAACGCGAACCAGGCGAGACAGGCCACCTACCTCGGGTATTCCGTCGGGAAGTGGGAGGGCGACACGCTGGTGATCGACTCGATCTCGTTCGTCGATTCGACATGGTTCGGACGTGGCGGCCTCTTCCATTCCGGCGACATGCGCATCGTGGAGAGATTTACGCGCAAGGGCAATGAACTCCTTCACGAAATGACGATTCACGACCCCGAGTCGCTGGTCGAGCCCTGGGTCATGCCGGCGCGTACTCTGACGCTCAGCAACGGCGACGCACTGATTGCCGAGCGTGCGCATTGCGAGATCTACGAAGAGCAAAGCATCACCAATCAAATGCGGCACTAGCCTTCGCCAAACCGCTCGCTTCGCTCGCTGGCTACGG
>CBHCMH010000510.1:0-1954 GCA_965974445.1 uncultured Rhizorhapis sp. | reverse complement strand
GGGAGAGGGGGGCGAGGCATAGCCTCGCGCGCGCCCAAGGCGCTCTCACCCTCTCCAACTTCGCCTAGCCGGTAAACCGGCAAGGCTCCGTATCCTCCCCCGTCAAGGGGGAGGATGGTGATAGCCGCTTTCCTCACGGATGCCACTCCAGAAACCGGCCCAGAAATTCCAGCCCATAGGCCTGGCTCTTTTCCGGGTGAAACTGCACGCCGATAATATTGTCGCGGCCCACGGCGGCGACAAGCGGCCCGCCATGGTCGGTGCGCGCGATCACATGCGCTTCGTCCGCCGCATCGAAATGATAGCTGTGCAGGAAATAGGCCTCGCCCGGCACGATCAGCGGATGCGGACGCGCCAGCTGCACATCATTCCAGCCCATATGCGGCACCTTGATCGCCGGGTCCATGGGCTCGATCATGCGCACCGCGCCGGGAATCCAGCCAAGTCCCGCATGGCTGCCATGCTCCTCGCCCCACTCGGCCAGCAATTGCATGCCCACGCAAATGCCAAGGAACGGCACGCCCCGCTCCAGCACGGCCTCCGCCATTGCCTCGACCATACCCGGCACGGCGAGCAGCGCATCACGGCAGGCGCGAAACGCGCCGACGCCCGGCAGCACCACCCGCGCCGCGCCGCGCACCAACGCCGGATCACTGGTCACCTCGACATGCGCCGCGCCCGCCTTTTTCAGGGCATTGTGGACGGAATGAAGATTGCCCGCGCCATAATCGACCAGGGCGACGATGCCGGTCATTGCCCGCCTAACGTCCCCTTGGTGGACGGCACGCTGTCCGCCTTGCGCGGGTCGATCTCGACCGCGACGCGCAGCGCCCGCGCCAGCGCCTTGAAGCAGCTTTCGATGATATGGTGGTTATTGGCGCCATAGAGCGTTTCGACGTGCAGCGTGACGCCCGCCGATCCCGCAAAGCTGTGGAACCAGTGTTCGAACAGCTCGGTATCCATCTCGCCCAGCCGGGGCGTCGAAAATTCCGCCTTGAACACCAGATAGGGCCGGCCCGAAATGTCCAGCGCACAGCGCGTCAGCGTTTCGTCCATCGGCGCATAGGCGCTGCCATAGCGGGTGATCCCCTTGCGGTCGCCCAATGCCCTGGCCACGGCCTCGCCAATGGCGATGCCGGTGTCCTCGGTCGTGTGGTGCTGGTCGATGTGCAGATCGCCCACCGCCTTGACCTTCAGGTCGATGAGCGAGTGGCGCGACAATTGTTCCAGCATATGGTCAAGGAAGCCGATTCCGGTCGAAATTTCATATTCGCCGGTGCCGTCGAGATTGACCTCGACATCGATCGACGTTTCCGCCGTCTTGCGATGGATTTCCGCGCTACGCATGGCGCTCCCTATAGCGGCAGATTCATTCCTTGCAACCAGGGCGCTTGACGCCTCCGACACCTTCGCTACGAAGGCAGGCATGAGCGACGATCTGCCCGATAGCCTGATTCCCTACGACGAAATAGTACAAGAGGCTTTGCGCGCCGTTGTGGGACGCGTCCTCGGCGAGGTCGAATCATCGGGCAACCTTCCCGGCAACCATCATTTCTATATCACCTTCAAGACCGGGGCGACAGGCGTTTCGATTCCGAAACAGTTGACCGACCGTTTTCCGGACGAAATGACCATCGTGCTCCAGAACAAATTCTGGGACCTGAAGGTCGATCATGAAGGGTTCGAGGTCAGCCTGACCTTTAACCAGGTGCCGGCCAAGCTGGTCATTCCCTTCGCCGCGATCACGGCGTTCGTCGATCCCGCCGTCAATTTCGCCCTGCAATTCCAGGTCCAGGGCGGCGGCGAAGAGCCTGAACCCCATGAGGAAGCGGAAAATGACGGGTCGGCCGTGACCAATGAGGACGGCTCCAACGTCGTCAGGGTGTATTTCGGCAAGAATAAATAAGCGCCGCAGGTCTGGCTTTTTCCACGCCCTCTCCCAATATCAGGTCGT
>CBHCMH010000509.1:0-1963 GCA_965974445.1 uncultured Rhizorhapis sp. | reverse complement strand
CTTTGGCGGCCCCCGGGTCCGCTGACACACAAAAGCCGCCGGAAGAGGCTTCCGGCGGCTTTTTCAATGCACATTGGCGTGCCGGTGGGGGCGTCAAAAACGCAAGCTCGCCGTCAGCTTTGCGCTGTGATAATTGAAATCGTCATTGCTTCTGCCAATAACCGTCTGACCGCTGGTGGTGGTTGGATTGGTGAATGGTCCCGTCGTCGGCGCCGTTCCCTGGGTCACGGTGACATCGTTGTTGTCAGGATTTAGCGAGGTGTACCGGTAGAGCAGCCCGACCGAGAAATTGTCGCTGATCTTCTGCTCGATACCGGCGCCTGCGGTCCAGCCCCAGGCATCGTCCTTGCTGGTGCCGTCAAAGGCGTTGGTGCTATTGAATCGGGAACCGAAGCGGTTCTTGATCTTGCCATATGCACCACCGCCCGTGGCGTAGACGAGCGTGTTCCCCATCGCAAAGCCCACCCGCGCCCGCAGCGCGGCATTTTCCTTCAACCGGCGGGTCAATGTGTAGTCCGCCGGTTCATTGGTAAAGCCGGTGACGCTGTCCTGGATGTCGGCTATCCCGCCTTCGGCCACGATACCGGCCACGATGGAGCCGAACTGCATGTCATAACCGACATGGCCGGCCCAGTCGGTGCCGGTGCGGTCGCCGACACATTCGTCGGCGGCCTCCCCGCTACGGGCACGGCCGCCGCAATAGCTGGTGAAGATGTCCGTGCCGCCGCTCGTCACCACATCGTCGAACTCACCATCCCCGTCCGTGTCGAACACCAGGGTTTCGCCGCTTTTCCCGTCCGTCCTGGCGAGGCCGATCGAACCTCCCACATAAGGGCCTGTCCAGCCTGCTTCGCCGCTGTCCTGCGCTATCGCTGGCGTGCCGAGGGCGACAACCGCCAGCGCGCCAAATGGCACTTTCATCATATTTTTCATGATCTTAAATCCCTTTTTGATTGAACAGGCCGGAAGCCAACGAGCCTATGCGCCGCTGGTTGCATGAATGCGCGTGATGTACGGCTCGTTCCACGGTCTTTGGCGCACGATCCGCCTTGCCAGCATAACCGGGCAGGCCCTATAGCTTGCCCATGTCCGACGACCTTTTCGAAACAGCTCCCGCCACATCGACCGACTATGACGCCTCCCATATCGAGGTATTGGAAGGGCTGGAGCCCGTCCGCCGCCGCCCCGGAATGTATATCGGCGGAACCGACGAGCGCGCGTTGCATCATCTGGCGTCCGAAGTGCTCGACAACAGCATGGACGAAGCGGTCGCTGGCCATGCGAACCGGATCGAGGTCATTCTGGAGCCGGGCAATCGCCTGACCATCACCGACAATGGCCGCGGCATTCCGGTCGATCCCCACCCCAAATTCCCCGGCAAGTCAGCACTGGAGGTAATCCTCACCACCCTGCACTCCGGCGGCAAATTTTCCGACAAGGCCTATGCGACCTCGGGCGGTCTCCATGGTGTAGGCGTCAGCGTAGTGAACGCTTTGTCCAGCGACACGATTGTGGAAGTCGCGCGAAACAAGGAATTATATCGCCAGCGTTTTTCCCGAGGACATCCGCAGGGACCGCTGGAAAAGGCCGGCGGCGCGCCCAATCGGCGGGGCACTTCAGTCGCCTTCACGCCGGATACCGAAATTTTCGGCGACATGCGGTTCAAGCCCGCGCGCCTGTACCGGCTGGCCCGATCGAAGGCCTATCTGTTCGCGGGCGTCGAAATCCGCTGGAAATGCGCGCCCGAACTCATCACTGACGACACGCCATCGGAAGCGGTGTTCCAGTTTCCCGGCGGCCTGTCCGACCACCTCCGCGAACAGATCGGCGCGCGCGAATGCGCCACCGCGAATTTCTTTGACGGCCGGCAGGACTTTCCCGACAGCGCCGGCCGCGTGGAATGGGCCGTCGCCTGGCCTTTATGGTCGGACGGAAGCTATAGCTGGTACTGCAATACCATCCC
>CBHCMH010000508.1:0-1967 GCA_965974445.1 uncultured Rhizorhapis sp. | reverse complement strand
TTGAAGGAACCGCACTGGCGCACCCGGCCGCTCATCATGGACGCCACCGTCGAGCAGCGCGACGGTTATCGTTTCGTCTATTGCCTGCCCTTCGGCCCGGCCCAGATGTTTGTCGAGGACACCTATTACAGCACGACGCCCGACCTGCACCAACCCGCCATCGCCGCGAACATTGCCGATTATGCGCGAACGCAGGGATGGCAAGTGGAGCGCATTGAGCGCAACGAGCAGGGCATTCTCCCGATCCTCATGGGCGGCGACTTTGCGGCCTATTGGCGGGCGGGCGGCAAGGACATGGCAAAGGCGGGCGCGCGGGCCGCCCTTTTTCACCCCACCACCGGCTATTCGCTGCCCGACGCTGTCCGCCTTGCCGCATTGATGACCACGCTGAAGGACTTTTCGGCCGCGCATCTGCACCGGATCACCCATGATTTCGCGCGCAGGCACTGGCACCGGGGGAAATTCTACCATGTCCTCGACCGCATGATGATGCGCGCGGCGCGTCCGGAAGAGCGCTACCGGATATTCGAGCGCTTCTACCGCCTTGACCCCAGGCTTATCGGCCGCTTTTATGCCGGGCGGTCTACCATGGCAGACCGGTTCCGAATCCTCAGCGGCAAGCCTCCAGTGCCGATCGGGAGGGCTCTTGCCGCTCTTGGAGAAAAGACAGCGTGAAGAAAGCCGCGATCATCGGAGCTGGCATAGGCGGCCTCGCCCTCGCCATCCGGCTGCAATCGGCTGGCATCGCCACGACCGTCATCGAGGCGCGCGACCGGCCCGGCGGCCGCGCATATGTCTGGGAAAGGGACGGCTTCACCTTTGACGCCGGGCCGACCGTCATCACCGATCCCGCCTGCCTGCAGGATCTGTGGCGCTTGACCGGCCATGACATGGCGGAGGATGTGACGCTGCGCCCCATCACGCCCTTCTATCGCCTGAACTGGCCCGACGGCACGCAATTCGACTACAGCAATGACGAACTGTCGCTGCGCCATGAGATCGCCAAGCTCGATCCCGCCGACATCGCCGGATATCAGCGATTCCTGGAATATGCCGGCGGGGTCTATGAGGAAGGCTATGTGAAGCTGGGCGCAACGCCCTTCCTCGACTTCGCCTCCATGATCCGCGCCGCCCCCGCGCTTGCCCGCTACCAGGCGTGGCGTTCGGTCTATTCCATCGTCTCCAGCTTCGTGAAGAATGAAAAGCTGCGGGAGGCGCTGAGTTTTCACACGCTACTCGTTGGCGGCAATCCGATGACCGCCAGCGCCATCTATGCCCTGATTCACAAGCTGGAGCGCGACGGCGGCGTCTGGTTCGCGCAGGGCGGCACCAACCGGCTGATCGCGGGCATGGTGACGCAGTTCGAGCGGCTGGGCGGCACCCTGCGCCTGGGCGATCCGGCCGAGGAGATCGAAACGCTGGGCGACCGCGCCACCGGCCTGCGCACGCGCGGCGGCTGGACCGGCAAGTTCGACGCGGTGGCGAGCAATGCCGACATCATGCACAGCTATCGCGACCTGCTGCGCCACACTGTCCGGGGCCAGCGGCAGAGCCAGGCGCTGGAGCGAAAGCGCTGGTCGCCCAGCCTGTTCGTCGTCCATTTCGGCATCAAGGGCACATGGCCCGGCATCCCCCACCACATGATCCTGTTCGGCCCCCGCTATAAGGGATTGCTGAAGGACATTTACGACCATGGCGTCCTGTCGCGCGACTTTTCGCTCTACCTGCATCATCCGACCGTCACCGACCCCAGCCTGGCGCCGGAGGGGCATTCCACCTTCTACGCGCTGGCCCCGGTTCCGCATCTGGGCAAGCTGCCGATCGACTGGGAACAGGTCGGCCCAGCCTACAATGAACGCATATTGGATGAGGTTGAGCGCCGCCTGATCCCTGACATCCGCTCCCGCATCGTCACCAGCTTCCATTATGCCCCGACCGATTTCGCGCACGACCTGAACGCCCATCTG
>CBHCMH010000507.1:0-1968 GCA_965974445.1 uncultured Rhizorhapis sp. | reverse complement strand
CTGGGTGCGCCATAAGGGTTGGGACACAGCCATCACAGAAGGCGAGTTGTCATGAAAGAGAAGGCTACACCTTTGGAAACCCCATTAATCCCAGAAGCCGCTTGGTTGCAGGGTATGAGGGAGCATTTTGTACGAACAGGCAGCTACCGATTGGAAGATATTCAACGGGTGTTAGGAAACCCGTGGGATCGAGTAGAAGTGGCTACGAACACCGATGCCTGCTTATCATCTCGAGTGGCGCGCTAGCACCGGGTCTGCTTCTGCCGTTTACTGGAGCAACTCCATCAATCGCTTGAGGCTGATAATCGCCACCCCCTCCCGCCGATCGGCGCGCAAGGCGACGAAATCGCAGCCATCGAGCGCCGTCGCCAGCCAGGCGGGCAATGCCTTCCGCCGCTTGCATTCGCCCCGCCACGGCTTGTCTGAGGCGAAACCGGGTGTGATTTCCACATCATCCTTCGCATAGCGCGTTGCCCCGCTGAGCGGCACGCGGACAGCCTGCAATCCATGCTCATGAGCCAGAGCGATGACCTCCCGCTCAAACCGATTGCCCTTGTCGCGCGACGGCTTGCCCATCAAGCGGCACTCCCCCGATAGCGCGCCAGCGCCTCGGCAAGCGTCTCCGTTGCCTTTCGGGCATCGCGTGCCCAAACTTCGCAGGCCGCGTGCCGGATTTCCGCTTTGGGCGCGGGAGGAATGACGCGGGCGATCATCCGGGCGTCGGCCCCTACGTGGCACTGACGGCGCGCAGTCTCGACATCGGCTATCGAGCAGCCAACATGTCGAGCGATATGGCGATTATCGGCGATGTAGCGGCACATCTGCCTGACGGTTTCGGCGGTCCACTGGTCAAGCATCAGCGCCTCAAGTGAAAGGCCGCCGGAGCGGGAGGACTCCGGCGGCAGTTTCCGGCTAGACTGACGCCAATCGGACAGCCGGTTTCCATACGTCAGCGACCATAGGCCGCCGCGAAAAGCTCGGGCGCTTCCATGCGCGCCTTGTCCATCGCCAGATAGGGCGCGATGTTTTCGCGCTTGGCGATCTCGCTGACCTTGGCATTGAAGTCGCCAGCGGCCTTTTGCGCGTTTGCCACCTTTGGGGAAATTTCAGGAGCGGCGCGCGATATAACGGCCATGGGAAATGCCGACTTGTGCAGGTCCGGCCGCTCGGCCGTGGCCTTGCTCATCGCGATATAGGGCAGGCAACTGTCCCGCTTCTGAATGTCCCGAACTACCGCGCTGAAATCGGCCTGCGCCTTGCTAATGGTGAGATTCATGTTGTCCTCCTGACGTTTCTGGATCACGGCCAGCGCCGGCTCCTGGGCGGGTTTATCGACGCAGCTAAGCTCCGAAATGCTCAGGCTCTTGATTTTGCGGTGCGGTTTCATGCGACCTCCTCGAAATCACTCACTGTCCCGGCAATCGAGAAGCCCGTCAGCTCGCCGGTTTTGAACTTCTGCAGGATGGCAGGATCATCGATTTTGACCCCCACCATCCAGCCATATTGCCGGGTTTGCAGGCCCATCGCCTTCGCGATTTCCTCGGTCAACGCGAAGCTATGAGTGACGCGGCCGATGCCGCCGCCAACATGCATGAGCTTCGCCGTGCGATCCGATTCATTGAAGGCGGATACAGCCTTCACCATCACATCATCGCCGATGCTATCGCCCTGCAGGTCAATGTAAGGCTTCCCGTCCCGGCTGGTCACCAAGCCCCAGCCGAAAACCGTGGAAAGGCCTTCATCGACCTTGGCGACACGGATAGGCTCTGTCATGCAGCCTCCTTGGCTTTCGCCTGCATGCGCTGCGCCTCGTTCCGAACGGTTGGCTGAATGCACATGGTGAAGGCGCTTTTCAGGTTCGGCTTGCTGATCCCTTCAACGGCCGCAAGCGGCAGCCAGCGATTCAGACCCGCCGCAACCGCCGCATCGCAGACGGCAGCTTTGTTCAGCAGCCGCCGCGCGTCGGCC
>CBHCMH010000506.1:0-1968 GCA_965974445.1 uncultured Rhizorhapis sp. | reverse complement strand
GGCGAAGTGCTGCTGCACTTCTATCCGTTTGGCGGCCTCGTTGCGACGGCCGGATGGATCAGGGCCTTTTCGTCCATCGGCCAGATGTAACGCCAGTCTGCATTGATTGTGACCTCATGACCGAAACATACGGCAAAATTTCGGCGTCCCAGCGAAGGCAGGGACCCCGCTTTTCTCGGCGATATCAATAAAAGGAAGCTGGGTCCTTGCCTTCGCAGGGACGACGGATATGCGTCGGCATCAATGCATTCCGGTACGTGCGTTGGCCGCAAACGCTCGCGCTGGCGTTCTGGAGCGGTTCGCCCTATTTCTTCTGCCATGAGCGGGTTCCGAACCTTTGCCCCTGATGCCGCGACTATCGAACGGATGGCGTGCGAGGCGATCGGTCGTCTCCCCGAAGAATTCCGCGTGCACCTCAGCGATGTCGTCGTCCAGATCGAGGATTTTGCCGACGAAGAGGTGCTGAGGGAAATGGAGCTGGAGGACCCTTGGCAGCTGACTGGCCTGTATCGGGGCCGGCCCATCGGTGAACAGTCAATCTGGTCTTCGGGTGATCTGCCGTCAATGATCCATCTGTTCCGGCGCCCCCTGCTCGAGGAATGGGCCGAAACCGGCGTCGCCCTGGAGGATCTCGTCGCGCATGTGGTCATCCACGAAATCGGCCATCATTTTGGTTTCTCGGACGAGGAGATGCAGGCGATCGAGGACGGCGCGGGATAGTCCCTTATTCGACAGTGACGGATTTGGCGAGGTTGCGAGGCTGGTCCACATCTGTGCCCTTTGCCACGGCCACATGATAGGCGAGCAATTGCACCGGGACGGCGTAAACCAGCGGTGCGATCAGCGGGTGGACGGTGGGCATTTCGATGGTCGCCATGCAGCCTTCGCCCGCCTGAGCGATGCCCTCGGCGTCGGAAATCAGGACGACCTTGCCACCGCGAGCTTGCACTTCGTGCATGTTGGACACGGTCTTTTCGAACAGCGGGCCGGAGGGCGCGATGACGATGACCGGCACGGCATCGTCGATCAGCGCTATGGGGCCATGCTTCATCTCGCCTGCGGCATAGCCTTCGGCATGGATGTAGCTGATTTCCTTGAGTTTCAGCGCCCCCTCCAGCGCCATCGGATAATCCGGGCCGCGTCCCAGATACAGCACGTCGCGCGCGGGCGCGATCAGGTGGGCCATCGCCTCAATATCGCCATCATGGGCGAGCGCCTGGTTCATCGCGGCGGGCGCTTCGGTCAGGTGCCTGACGATCTCGCCTTCCTCTTCCGCCGACATATGGCCGTTGGCGCGGGCGAGGTTCGCGGCCAGTGCCGCCAGCACCGCCAATTGGCAGGTGAAGGCCTTGGTGGACGCAACGCCGATTTCCGGCCCGGCATGGGTGGACAGCAGCAGGTCGGCCTCACGCGCCATGGAACTGGTCGGAACATTGACGACAACGGCGATGATCTGCTTTTCCGCGCGGGCATGGCGCAGCGCGGCCAGCGTGTCGGCGGTTTCGCCTGACTGGGAGATGAAGAGGGCAAGGCCGCCCGGCTCCAGCACGGGGTCGCGATAGCGGAACTCGCTCGCCACATCGATATCGACGGGGATGCGCGCAAATTTCTCGAACCAGTATTTGGCGACAAGCCCGGCATAATAGCTGGTGCCGCAGGCAACGATCGTGACACGCTTGATGCCGCCCAGATCGAAATCCATGTCGGGCAGGGCGACCTGATTTTCCAGCGGGCGCAAATAGCTTTGCAGCGTCTGCGCCACCACCACCGGCTGCTCGAAGATTTCCTTCTGCATGAAATGGCGGTAATTGCCTTTGTCGATCATCGCGCCGGATACGCCGGAGCTGGTGACGGGACGCTCGACGGGCTGGTTGTCGCGGTCGAATATTTCGACCGCTTCACGGCTGACGACGGCCCAGTCGCCTTCTTCCAGATAGGCGATCTTCTGCGTTAGCGGCGCAAGCGCCA
>CBHCMH010000505.1:0-1970 GCA_965974445.1 uncultured Rhizorhapis sp. | reverse complement strand
GAGGCCCTGCGCGCCGCCGACCGACTTGCCCCATTCGAGCGCGAAGATCGCGTCCTCGACGGCCAGCATCGAGGGGGTGTTGATGGTCTCGCCCTTGAACACGCCCTCGGCGAGCTTGCCCTTCGACACCAGGCGGAACACCTTGGGCAGCGGCCATGCGGGGGTGTAGGTTTCCAGCCGTTCGACCGCGCGGGGGCCGAGGATCAGCACGCCATGCGCGCCTTCGCCGCCCAGCACCTTCTGCCAGGAGAAGGTGGCGACATCGATCTTGCTCCAGTCGATGTCATAGGCGAACACCGCGCTGGTCGCGTCGGCGAAGGTCAGGCCCTCGCGGTCGGCGGGAATCCAGTCGGCATTGGGCACGCGCACGCCCGAGGTGGTGCCGTTCCAGGTGAACAGCACGTCGTTCGCGAAATCGACGGCGTCGAGGTCGGGCAGTTGGCCATAATCGGCGCGGATGATCGTGGGGTCGAGCTTGAGCTGTTTGGCGGCGTCCGTCACCCAGCCTTCGCCGAAGCTTTCCCATGCCAGCGTCGTCACCGGACGCGCGCCTAGCATCGTCCACATCGCCATTTCAAAGGCGCCGGTGTCGGAGCCGGGTACGATGCCGATGCGATGCGTCTCGGGCAAGCTGAGCAGCTCGCGCATCAGGTCGATGCAATATTGAAGGCGGTTCTTGCCGATTTTCGAGCGGTGCGAGCGGCCGAGCGAGTCGGCGGCGAGCTTGTCGGCGCTCCAGCCCGGAGGCTTGGCGCACGGACCCGACGAAAAAAACGGGCGGGCAGGCTTTGTGGCGGGTTTTGCGGGAAGCGTAGCGGCTTCCGCGGCGCGGGTAACGTCATTCATACTGTATCTCTCCTCACAGAGAGCACGCGCTGCGTTGGGGCAGCGTGGCCCGCCGCCGCTCATAGAGGCGGGCGGGGGAAAGTCAAGCAACTTGGGACTTGATCGTTTCCGGATGGTATGGGCCTCCAAATAGCCTGTTAACCATGATATGTTGCCTCATATTCATGCAGGGGCGGGTAAGGGCGGGGCATGCCCATGAGAGTTTCAGCTATGGTCCGGTCCTGGCAAGGCGGAAGGGGAGCAATCGTTGCGTTGGTCCTGTTGCTGGCGGGGTGCGGATCTGTGCCGGAAAGCCGGAACCGGGTGTCCGTGCCGCCGCCGCCGCCCTCGGCGGAGGCGCGCCAGTGCATGGCCGACCTGCGCGCCGCATCGGTCAAGTTCACGCCGCTGCCCGACCAGCATTTCGGCGGCGGATGCCATGCGATCAACAGCGTAAAGCTGCTCGACATCGGTACGCCGGTCACCAATCTGGGCGCGATGACCTGTCCGCTGGCGAGCAAGTTCGCTGCCTGGGCGCGCTATGGCGTCCAGCCTGCCGCGCGCCTTATCCTTGACAGCGAACTGGTGCGGATAGAAACCTACGGCACCTATGCCTGCCGCAACGTCAACGGCAACATATCGGGCAACCGGTCCGAGCATGCGCATAGCAACGCGGTCGATGTCGCTGCCTTCGTTTTGGCGGACGGGCGGCGGATCAGCGTCAAGGATCAGTGGTACGGGGACGATCAGTCGCGCCGGTTCCTGCGCGTGATCCATGAAAGCGCGTGCAAGCGATTCCGCACGGTGCTGAGCCCTGATTACAATGCCGCCCACCGCGATCATTTCCATTTCGACATGGGCGGCAAAGGCACCTATTGCCGATGAGCAACGCTGAAAAACCTGTGATATTGGAATTGCCGCCAATCCCGCTTAGTATGGACTGAATGACAAACAAAGAAATTGCCGAGCGCAAATTCCGCCGGGCCTCAGACGACGCAAGCGCAGCCAAGCTTTCCGTCTCCACTCCCCAAACCGAAAGCGAATCCTATAAGCTGGCCTTTCAGGACACGGAATTCCTGCTGCGGGAGGATTTGCGCCCGGTGCGGTTTCAGCTGGAACTGCTGAAACCGCAGCTTCTGCTGGAT
>CBHCMH010000504.1:0-1972 GCA_965974445.1 uncultured Rhizorhapis sp. | reverse complement strand
TGCGCCGAAGCCATCGCCATCGCGCGCGACATCATGCTGGCGCGGGAGGCGAACGCCGCGATCCACTTCCGCAATGTCACCACCGCCCAGGGGTTCGATCTGGTGCGCAAGGCCAAGGCGGAGGGGCTGGCCGTGACCTGCGGCATCAGCCCGGCCTATCTCTTCCTGTCCGACAATGCCGTATCCGACTTCCGCACCTTCGCCCGACTCTCCCCCCCGCTGCGCAGCGAGGGCGACCGGAAGGCGGCGATTGCCGCCGTCGCCGACGGCACCATCGACGTCATCTCCTCCAGCCACGACCCGCGCGGCCCTGAAGACAAGCGCCTGCCGTTCGCCGACGCGGCGCCGGGCATGGCGGGCGCGGAAACCCTGCTCGCCCTGTCCCTCAATCTGGCGCGCGACGGCGTCATCGGCATGAACCAGCTCTTCGCGCTGCTGACGGCCAACCCGGCCCGCCTCCTGGGGATCGAAGCCGGCAGCTTCGCCAAGGGATCCGCCGCCGACATCATCCTGATCGACCCCGAAACGCCCTGGCAGGTGGACTCCAACAAGATGGCGGCAGCGGCAGGCAATACCCCCTTTGACCGAATGCCCGTTCAGGGCCGGGTCCGCAGGATCATGAAGGGCGGCCAGTTTTTGGATTGAAGGGGCGAGGGTTGGCGGCGGATGACGAAATCATCGTCACCCTGAATGCCCTCAGCCGGAAAATTTCTGCCCAATCTCGAACATGGCGATGGCCGCCTTGGCTGCCTCGCCGCCCTTGTCCTTCTGGTTGCGGTCGGCGCGGGCCAGAGCTTGCGCCTCGTCCTCCACGGTCAAGATGCCGTTGCCGATCGCGATGCCATCCATGGACAGCGCCATGAGGCCGCGCGCGCTTTCGTTCGACACCACCTCGAAATGATAGGTTTCCCCGCGAATGACCACGCCAATCGCCACGAAACCGTCATAGCGCCCCGATTCCGCCGCCATGGCGACGGCTCCGGGTATCTCCAGCGCGCCGGGAACGGTCAGCACCTCATATTTGTGCCCCGCCTCATCCAGCGCCGATTGCGCCCCGTCGATCAGCATATCGTTCAAATGCTCGTAGAAGCGCGCTTCCACGATCAGGAATTTGGCCATTCTCTTGTCCTCTGCTTAATCGATGGGCTGTTCGCCAACCACGGCAAGGTCATAGCCGTCAAGCGCAACCAGGCTGTGATGGCTGTTGGTGAGCAGAATCATGTCGTGCACGCCCAGCTCCGCCAGGATTTGCGCCCCCACGCCATAATCGCGCAGTTCGTCCATATTGGGATCTTCAAACCCGGCATGCATGCGAAAGATGCGCGTCATGAAGTCCGGCATATGCCGGCTCAACAGGACGACGATGCCGGCCCCCGCTTCACCGATGATTGCCATGGACCGGGACAGCAGCTTGCTGCGCGGGCCGTCCTGTCCGAACAGGTCGGCGAAGGGCGAAACCTGATGCATGCGGACAAGCGTCGGCTTGTCGGGCATGACCTTCCCTTTCTGAAGGACGATCTGCTCAGTACCCGTCGCCTTGTTGAAGAAGGTCATCGCCGTCCAGTCGCCGCCCCAACGGCTGGTGAACTGCGTTTCCGCCCGCTTTTCGACCAGATGGTCGTTGCGGCGGCGATAAGCGATGAGGTCGCGAATCGTTCCGATTTTCAGCCGGTGCTTCTGCGCGAAGGGGATAAGATCGTCCATGCGGGCCATGGAGCCGTCATCCTTCATGATCTCGCAGATCACGCCAGAGGGGTTGAGGCCCGCCAGCCGCGCCACATCGACGGCCGCTTCGGTATGGCCGGTACGGACAAGGACGCCGCCGTCGCGCGCCACCAGCGGAAAGACGTGGCCGGGAGTCACAATATCCTCGCGCCCGCGCGATGCATCAATGGCGACGGCAATGGTTCGCGCCCGATCGGCGGCGCTGATGCCGGTGGTCACGCCGTCGCGCGCTTCGATGGACACGGTA
>CBHCMH010000503.1:0-1986 GCA_965974445.1 uncultured Rhizorhapis sp. | reverse complement strand
AATAGAAATATTCGCATCCGATCACATCGACGAAGAAGCGTGTGGCCTCTTCAAGGTCCGGCACCGTGAAGCCGATATGCTCCACGCCCCGCAATCCCGGGAGTCCGCCGCCATTTTCCATACATGCCTCCGAATGGATTCAAATTGGATACGAAAATGTATGTATGAGACGAAAATGTCAATGAATGTGCAATATTTGTATCCAATGCTTGACATTTCCCGCCCCTCATGGTCTGTCGGGGCCACAAGATGACCGGATAGGATACACCGTGAACGCAATCATCATCGAGCCTTTGCAGCCGAGCGCCCCCTGGGTGTCGCTAGCGACCGATTCCGCAGCCTGGGCCGCCGCAGATCCTGCGCTGCTCGACTCCATGCTGACGTCGATGGCGCTGATCCGCGCGTTCGAGGAGAAGGTGCTGGAATTGGCTGGGCAGGGACTTGTCCATGGCCCCGCCCATTCGGCGGTAGGGCAGGAAGGCGGAGCGGTGGGATCGGTGCTTGCCATGCGCGGCTCCGACCAGATCAACGGCTCGCACCGCGCGCACCACCAGTTTCTGGCGAAGGCGCTGCATTATGTCGCACCGCAGGGCCTCGCATCCTCGGCTCCGTTCAGCGACGATGTCAGGACGATCGCTGATCGCACGATGTCTGAAATTCTCGGGTTGGCGCGCGGCTATTGCAAGGGCCGGGGCGGCTCGATGCACCTGCGCTGGGCGGAATCGGGCAATCTCGGCACCAATGCGATCGTCGGCGGCGGCGTTCCGGCGGCGGCGGGCGCGGCCTGGGCGCACAAGCGCGCCGGAACGGGCGATGTGGCCTTCACCTATTTCGGCGACGGCGCGGTCAACATCGGGTCCGTGCTGGAAACGATGAACCTGGCGGCGGCGTGGAAGCTGCCGCTGTGTTTCTTTATCGAGAACAACCGCTATGCGGTATCGACCACGGTGGAGGAGGCGACGGCCGAGCCCAGGCTTTCCTCGCGCGGGCTGGCATTCGGCATCCCTTCCTGGAAAGTCGATGGCATGGACCCGCTCGCTGTATATCTCGCGTCGGAAGCGGCGGTGAAGGCCATGCGCGCGGGCGAAGGTCCGACCATCATCGAGGTCGATGTCTATCGCTATTTCCACCAGAACGGCCCGCTGCCCGGCAGCGCGTTCGGATACCGGACCAAGGATGAGGAAAAGGCGTGGCGCGCGCGCGACCCCATCGATCGGGTGGCGGCGGAAATGGCAGCTCGCCAGCTGATCGGCGATGAACAGGTGGCTTCGCTGCGGGCGCGCGCGGCGGCGCTGATGGACGAGATCGCAGCCGAACTGGTCGAGCAGCATGAAGGGAAGCGTCGCATTGTCCCGTCGCTATGGCCTTCTCCCGATTTCCGCGACTTCGGGGTGCGCGGCGACCTGTCCGAACTGCAGGATGTCCGCTATGTGGAGCAGGAGGAGTTTACCGGCGAGATCACGGAGAGCCGCTTCGTCGATGTGGTTGCCGATGTGATGGAACGGCGCATGCGGGAGAATGACGGCATCGTCGTCATGGGCGAGGACGTGCACCGCCTGAAGGGCGGCACGAATGGCGCGACCCGCGGATTGTCGATCCAGTTCCCCGATAGGGTTCTGGGCACGCCGATCGCCGAGAACGCCTTTGTCGGCCTGGCCGGCGGCATCGCCATGGACGGCCGCTACGTGCCGGTGGTCGAGTTCATGTATCCCGATTTCATGTGGGTAGCCGCGGACCAGGTGTTCAACCAGATCGGCAAAGCGCGTCACATGTTCGGCGGGGATGGCGAAGTGCCCCTCGTGCTGCGCACCAAGGTCGCCATGGGCACTGGCTATGGATCGCAGCACTCGATGGACCCGGCCGGCATCTTCGCGACGGCACCAGGCTGGCGGATTGTCGCCGCGTCCACGCCTTATGACTATGTGGGCCTGATGAACAGCGCGCTGCGGTGCAAGGACCCGGTCCTGGTTCTCGAGCATGTCGATC
>CBHCMH010000502.1:0-1992 GCA_965974445.1 uncultured Rhizorhapis sp. | reverse complement strand
GGGCGACAACGGGTTCGGCGCTTCCAAAGAAGGCCGGTCGTGGACTTGGGCCCTCGGTAGCCACTGAGGCGGACGTGATCGTTGTATATGGCAGCGCGAGATTCCTGAGTTCAGCACACGCTTGTTGGGCAACTGCCGATCCTAGTGGCGCCGCAGCTAGTAGTCCCGCTGAAGTGCATCGAATAAGTGAAAGGTTCATGGACCTTGCATCCCCCTTAGAAAGTGCCGCCCGCCCGGCTGACGCTTTGTTGTCAGCGTACAGCGCAACCGATCTGGCGGGAAATGATCAACGCTCGACGTTCGAGGCACCTTTGCCGATTCGAGTGGACGTCAGGCCGTCTCCGGCTTTCTAAGCTGCAACGTCCGACACATATGTTCGCGCATCTTGTATTTTTGGATCTTGCCGCTGACCGTGGTGGGAAATTCACCGACAAACTCGATGTAACGCGGGACCTTGTAATGCGCGAGGTTCGCCTTGCAGTGCGCGCGCACTTCCTCGGCAGTCATCTCCTTGCCGCGATGCAATTGAACCCAGGCGCAAAGTTCTTCGCCGTACTTGGCGTCCGGTACGCCGAACACCGCCGCCTGACTTATCGCCGGGAGGGTGAAGAGGAATTCCTCGATCTCGCGCGGGGAAATGTTCTCGCCGCCGCGGATGACCATATCCTTCAGCCGGCCGGTGATCTTGAAGCTGCCGTCCGGCCGGCGGACACCGAGATCACCAGTATGTACCCAGCCTTGCTCATCGAGCGCTGCTGCGGTTGCCTCGGGATTGTTGTAATAGCCCTGCATGGTGCAATGCCCGCGTGCACAGATTTCCCCCTGTTCGTTGTCGGGCAGCGTTCGCCCGTTTTCGGTGGAGACGATCTTCAATTCGATGCCCGGCAGCGCTCGCCCGACGGTTTCTACACGCACTTCGATGGGATCATCCACGCGGCTTTGGGTGACGACCGGTGAAGTCTCGGTCTGGCCGTAGGCGATGGTGATTTCACGGCAGCCCATGTCGTCGAGGACTTTCCTCATCACCTCGATGGGGCACGGGCTGCCCGCCATGATGCCGCTACGCAGTGACGACAAGTTTCGGCGTTTCAGGCCCGCGTCCTCCAGCATGGCGACGAACATCGTGGGTACGCCGTAAAGCGTCGTGCAGCGCTCCTCTTCTAAGGTGTCGAGCGTCGCCATGGGGCTGAAGTACTCTGCCGGGACGATCATCGCTGCGCCGCGCGTTACCGCGCCGAGTGCGCCCATAACGCAGCCGAAGCAATGATAAAACGGCACGGGGACGCACATGCGATCCCTCTCGGAAATGTTCTGGCACCCGGTGACGTACCAGGCATTCATCAAGATATTGCGGTGAGTGAGCATCGCTGCTTTGGGAGAGCCGGTAGTGCCGGAGGTGTATTGGATATTGACGACATCGGTGGCTCTCAGGCTCTTATCGATAGCTTCCAACTTGCTGTCGTCGATCGTCCGGCCCGCTTCGATCATGGCGTCCCAAGCACGGTAACTCTTCGGCGCGTTGGGCTTGAGCGCGATTACGGAGCGTAGTTTTGGGAACGACGCGCACGAAAGTTTTCCATCGGGCGCCTGCGTCATTTCGGGGCAGGCTTCTTCCAGAATGGCGTAATAGTCCGACGATTTGAATTTGTCCGTAAGAAACAACGCGACGACGTCGCTTTGCTTCAGCGTATAGCGCAGTTCGAGCGAGCGGTAAGCGGGATTGATGGTCACTATCACCGCGCCGATGCTGGCAGCTCCAAACTGCAGCAACGTCCACTCCGGCAGGTTGGTCGCCCAGATGCCTACGTGTTCACCGGGCTTGATATCCAGCGCCAGGAGGCCCTTTGCGACATCGCGCACTTTGGCGGCGAACTCTGTGTAGTTCAGCCGTACCTGGGATTGGGGAAAAACCAGTGCCTCGCGTGCCGGAAACTTCCGTGAGGTTGCGGCGAGCACTTGGCCGATGGTCAGCCCGTCGACCCATGGCAATTC
>CBHCMH010000501.1:0-1996 GCA_965974445.1 uncultured Rhizorhapis sp. | reverse complement strand
CAGCTGCGCGATCTGGCCAACAAGGGCCTGATCCCCGGCGTCACCAAGTCGAGCTGGTAAGGATATCATCTTATGGCATTGACCGATCCTTTGGGTGATATGCTCACCCGCATCCGTAACGGCCAGCAGGCGCGCAAGGACAGCGTGGTCAGCCCCGCTTCGACGCTTCGCGTCCGCGTGCTCGACGTGCTGCAGCGCGAAGGCTACATCCGTGGCTACAGCGAAGAAGAACTTGGCAAGCACAAGGGCCTGCGCATCGAGCTGAAATATTTCGAGGGCCAGCCCGCGATTCAGCATGTTGCCCGTGTGTCGAAGCCCGGCCGCCGCGTCTATTCCGGTTCGAAGGAACTGCCGGTGGTTCGCAACGGCCTTGGCATCACCATCGTTTCGACGCCGAAGGGCGTTCTGTCCGACGCGGAAGCGCGGGACCAGAATGTCGGCGGCGAAGTCCTGGCGGAGGTATTCTGATATGTCACGCATCGGAAAACGTCCGGTCACCATCCCTGCGGGGGTGACTGCGACCATCGAAGGGGGTCTGCTTTCGGTCAAAGGGCCGAAGGGCACACTGACCCTGCCGCTCGCCGACGAAATCACCTATGCTATCCAGGATGGGGTGATCTCGGTCACGCCCGCCAACGCCACGAAGCGCGCGCGTTCCTACTGGGGTATGCAGCGCACGCTGGTGCAGAACCTGGTGACTGGCGTCACCGAGGGCTTCACCAAGGTGCTGGAAATCACCGGGGTCGGCTATCGCGCCAATTCGCAGGGCCGCAACCTGAAGCTGCAGCTCGGCTACAGCCACGACGTTGACTACGCCATTCCCGAAGGCATCGAAATCAAGACCCCGGATAACACCACGGTCGAGATCTCGGGCAACGACAAGCAGAAGGTGGGTCAGGTCGCAGCCGAAATCCGCCGCTGGCGCAAGCCGGAGCCCTATAAGGGCAAGGGCATCAAATATCGCGGCGAGTTTATCTTCCGCAAAGAAGGCAAGAAGAAGTAAGCCATGGCGAAACTCTCTCTCTTTGAACGGCGCCGTCGTCGCGTTCGCACCGCGCTCAAGAGCCGTGGGGGCATCCGTCCCCGCCTCTCGATCCATCGTTCCGGCAAGCATATCTATGCTCAGGTCATTGACGATGCGGAAGGCAAGACCGTTGCCGCTGCTTCGACCCTGGACAAGGATGTGCGGGGCAAGGGTGGCGCGACCGCCGAAGCTGCGGCCGATGTCGGCAAGCGGGTCGCGGCTGCCGCCGCCAAGGCCGGCGTCACCAAGGTCGTGTTCGACCGCGGAGGCTTCCTTTTCCACGGACGCGTGAAGGCGCTGGCTGATGCCGCGCGTGAAGGCGGATTGGAGTTCTGATCATGGCAGAAGAAAACAACATCGAAGCGGCAGCCGTTCCCGGCGCCGAAGCCGAAGCACCCCAGCAGGAAGGCCGGGGCCGTCGCGGCCGTGGCGGCCGTGGCGGTGGCGAGCGCAGCGATCGGGGCGGCCGTGGCCGTCGTGACGATCGTCGCGGCAACCGTGACGAAGAGCAGGGCGAAGAGCTGATCGAAAAGCTGGTCCACATCAACCGTGTCAGCAAGACCGTGAAGGGCGGCAAGCGCTTTGGTTTCGCCGCGCTGGTCGTGGTCGGCGACGGCAAGGGCCGCGCAGGCTTTGGTCATGGCAAGGCACGCGAAGTGCCTGAGGCGATTTCCAAGGCGACCGCCGCTGCCAAGAAGCAGATGGTGCGCGTTCCGCTGCGGGAAGGCCGCACCCTGCATCATGACGGTAAGGGCCATTTCGGTGCTGGCAACGTGACGCTGCGTTCGGCCCCGGCCGGGACCGGCATCATCGCGGGCGGCCCGATGCGCGCTGTCTTCGAAAGCCTGGGCGTGGCCGACGTTGTGACCAAGTCGGTCGGTACGTCGAACCCCTATAACATGATCCGGGCGACCTTTGCGGCGCTTGGTGAGCAGACCAGCCCCAAATCGGTGGCGCAGCGTCGTGGCAAGA
>CBHCMH010000500.1:0-1999 GCA_965974445.1 uncultured Rhizorhapis sp. | reverse complement strand
TATCCCGCGGTGCGGGGGATGATCATCGCAACGGCCTTGTCGGATCAGCAGATGGAACGCCTGCGCGCGGCCGGCTTTGATGCCATCCGCGAGGAAGTTGCGGATCTGGATATCCGCTTTGTCGGCCTGCAGACGCCCAAGGGACAGAGCCTGTCCCGCAGCATCCGTCAGGCGCGTAAGATCGCTCCCGGCGCGCAGATCGAAAGCAATCCCATTTATTTTCAAAGCGGCGGGCCGATGCTGGCGGGTGCGGGAGCGGCCGCGCTCGGCGGCGGCGGAGCAAGCGCGGGTCTGGCCATCGGGCTGATCGACGGCGGGGTCGCGCGGCACCCCTCGCTGGACGGCCGCATTGAGCAGCGTGGCTTTGCGCGAGGCGCGCCCTCGCCCAGCGGCCACGGCACGGCAGTGGCGTCCCTGATCGCGGGAAATGGAAGCGTCAAAGGTGCAGCGCCCGGCGTGCCCCTGATGGTCGCGGATGTTTACGGACGCGACCCTGCGGGCGGCAACGCCATCGCCATCGCCCGGGCGCTCGGCTGGCTGGCGGCGCATCAGGTGCGGATCGTGACGATAAGCCTGGTCGGCCCCGACAATCCCCTGCTGTCCGGCGCGATCGCGGCGGCGCGGCGCAAGGGCCTGATTGTGGTCGCGGCCGTCGGCAATGACGGCCCCGCCGCCCCGCCCGCATTTCCGGCATCCTATGAAGGCGTCGTGGCGGTCACCGGCGTCGATGGCAGGGATCGCGCCCTGATCGAAGCGGGCCGCGCCCTCCATCTGGACTATGCGGCGCCCGGCGCGGACATGGTTGCCGCCAACATAAATGGCAAGGCCGCACGCGTGCGCGGCACGTCCTTCGCCGCGCCATTCGTGGCGGGAAGGCTTCACCAGCATTTGCAGCAAGGCAATTTGCCCGCCGCGCTTCAGGCCCTATCCGGCGAAGCGCGCGACCTGGGCCGAAAGGGGCCGGACAAAATCTACGGCCGTGGGCTGGTGTGCGAGACGTGCCGGAATCTGCCTTGAAAGGTGCGGCATTAAATCCTCCCCGGCACGGGGAGGGGGACCGCGACGCGACGCGGCGTGGTGGAGGGGGTTCGCCCTACGATGCCACGCCAAGAGGATAGCCCCCTCCACCACCCTACGGGTGGTCCCCCTCCCCGTGCCGGGGAGGAACCGACGGCCGTAAAGACCCTATACAAGTCAATTCGTAACGCCGCCTGGAATCAGTGATCCTTCGCCCCAGTCGCGCCGATCCCCGTCTCCGACCGGATGCGCTGTTCCAGATAACCCGACCGGTCCATGACCGCCCGCTTGCTGCGGTCGAACTTGGAGATAAGCCAGATCGACAGAAACGCCAAAGGCATGGAGACGATCGCGGGCGAGGTGTAGGGGAAAGGCGCTTCGGCATAACCCAATACCGTGACCCAGACGGCGGGCGACAATAGCGTAAGGACCAGGGCCACCAGCAAGCCGATCGACCCGCCCCAGACCGCCCCCCGGGTGGTGCAGCCGCTCCACAGCACGGACAGCAGCAGCACCGGGAAATTGCCCGACGCGGCCAGCGAAAAGGCAAGGCTGACCATGAACGCCACATTCTGCTGCTCGAACGCAATGCCCAGCAGAATGGCGATCGCGGCGAGGACCAGCACGGTCCAGCGCGAAACGCTCAATTCCTTGCCGGAATCGGCTTTGCCATGGCGAAGCACAGAGGCGTAGATGTCATGGCTGACCGCCGACGCGCCCGCCAGCGTCAGCCCTGCAACGACGGCCAGAATCGTGGCAAAGGCCACAGCCGAAACAAAACCGAGGAACGCATTGCCGCCGATTGCGGTGGCAAGATGTATCGCCGCCATGTTGCTGCCGCCGCGAAGGCTTCCGTCAGCTTCCAGGAAGGTCGGATCAGTTGCGATCATCACGATCGCGCCGAACCCGATGATGAAGGTCAGCAGGTAGAAATAGCCGATCCAGCCCGTCGCCCACAGCACCGATTTGCGCGCTTCCTTTG
>CBHCMH010000499.1:0-2002 GCA_965974445.1 uncultured Rhizorhapis sp. | reverse complement strand
CCAGACCGGCAAGGTGGTCGCCCCCGAGCTCGATGTCGCGATCGGCATTTCCGGCGCCATCCAGCACCTCGCCGGAATGAAGGATTCCAAGACCATCGTCGCCATCAACAAGGACGAGGACGCGCCGATCTTCCAGGTCGCCGACGTCGGCCTCGTCGCGGACCTGTTCAAAGCCGTGCCGGAGCTTGTCGGCAAGCTGTAAATACTCCGGCACCTTGGGACAGCAATAATCCCGGACCAATCGGCCGCAGTTTTCTTTGCCGCGACCGCATCGATTTGTTCACGCGGTGCAGATGCCCGTCACTCGAGTCTGTGCAAGCTTATTCGCGCGCAAAGGCCTGCCGTTCGATGTTGTGTGCGGTCTGTGTCAGCAAAGCCAGCAAGGGCATATCCTGCAGCCGGTGCCGCGAACCTACCGCTTGCGATAGGCTTTGTTGCATAACTCCGATGGGTCTGTGGCAGACTTTATTTGAGATTGCTATGCGATGCGAACGGTATTCGGTGCACCGATTTGTGAGAAGCGATTGAGGATTGCAGCACGGACTTTGAGCTCGGTTATCTGACGTTCGAAGGTGCGCGCCATCACGCGCTGACCGAGCAGCTTGAAGCAATGCATTTTGGTTTCGACGAGGCTACGGCGATGATAGCCGGACCACTTCTTCCAGATGGTGCGCCCAAGCCGTTTGATCGCACGCAGCGTTTCATTGCGGGCAACTGTGCCGGGGCCATCCTCCTTCCATGGCCGCCCGTTGCGGCGAACCGGGATGACAGCATCAGCATCGCGTTCGGCGATTGCGGCATGGCACTTTTTGGTGTCGTACGCGCCGTCCCCACCAACGCTGCTGATTTGCTCATCGCGGGGATCTGCGCCAGCAGATTAGGGAGAACAGGCACATCACCAATGGAGTTTGTCGTGACCTCGACGGCTCGGATATCCAGCGTTTCCGCGTCGATCCCAATATGGACCTTGCGCCACTGGCGACGATAGGAAGCGCCATGCTTGCGGGTTTTCCACTCGCCTTTACCCATCATCTTGATCCCGGTGCTATCGACCAAGAGATGCAGACCGCCCGAACTGGGCCGACCACCAAGCATCACCAGCAGCGTCTTCTGACGGCGGCAAAGCGTCGTGTAATCCGGCACCGGCCAGTCCAGATCAGCCAGCTTGAGCAAGCTCGCCACCAATCCCGTCGCTTGTCGCAACGGCAGATTGAACAGCGCTTTCAGTGTCAGGCACAGCTCGATCGCGCTGTCCGAAAAACGAGCAGGCCGCCCCGGTCGGCCACTCCGCGCCGATAGCCACTGCATGCCGGGATCGAACCAAATATCCAGCGATCCACGCTGCTTCAGAGCCGCGTTATACGCGTTCCAGTTCGTTGTGCGATACTTCGGTGAGGCGGGCTTGGGCATGAATGCCCCCTAACGTACTCGATTCAAACAAGGAATCCCCCAAGCTCAATTACGCAGCAAAGCCGGCCCAGACCGTAAAGCTCGGTAAGGTGACGTTGATTCCAGTAAGCAGCCTTGAAAACGTCGTCGCGCGCCACCGTACGTATCATGTAGAATGAGTGGCTTTGATTGGGCAGGTACGTGTCGCGCACCATGCGACACCCGTGGTAAAACTGTTTGCGCGCCCATTGCGCCCTTCGTCGCGTAGCGTCGCCTCAGCGCGTTCACAGCCGGAAATTTTCTGAGGGAACAGATGAGGGGTCAAATGACTCGAAATGCTGAAAAATGGCTGTCGCCTCCGCGTAATGGCCCGGCGAGACGAGAGCTGCTCGGCGACCGTCGCCATCGTCTGCTTGTACTGCGCGCGCCCAGGATGGCATTGGAGGTCCACATCAACCAACTACGCAACCGGACCAGGCATCGCGGGCAGTTTACTTGACCGGCCGCGATGCGCGTCGCGGCCGGTTACATCGTGGAGAATATGCGTTAGAACTTGACGGACGCTGTCATCCCGTAGGTGCGTGGGTCGCCCCATTTGCAGACTGCATAGCCA
>CBHCMH010000498.1:0-2011 GCA_965974445.1 uncultured Rhizorhapis sp. | reverse complement strand
TGCCACAATCTGAGACAGCTGCGAGCCACATTTCTGCGGAGAGCGGTTGGTCGTAGCGTTTTGCGGCATTGATAAGAGTCTTTCTGGGGAGTTAATCCTCAGCAGTCCATGGCCAGAGGTTGGCCCTTTCAGTTAAACCACGCATCATCAATGACTTGGCGATGTGATCGGACACGGCATTCCCATTGCTCCACCAAGGAGTGAGGGAGTCAGCCCCGCACAAGGGCGAAACGTGGCGCCGTCCGTCTCGAGCCTCATGCTCGGCGAGCGAGGACCGCTTCCCATGCTTTCGGCGAAAGCGTCGCCAAGAGTGATGAAGTACGGCAATTTGACTGAGAGAGCAGATGAACGTCGCAGACGAGTCCTATGGCCGACACATCGGAATCGAGTCACGATCGCCGCAGCTCAGCACTTGCTGAACGGTTGAGCGTCCTGTCCGCAGAAATCATTGCAAGGACCAGCAAGGCAGTTTCGGAGTTTGGCCTGCACGATGCCGACTCGAGATGCAGCCGCGACAACCTACTGGCCTACCTCGCGTTGCGCGACCACGATCTGCAGGATCTGCAGCTTGAACTGGCCGAAATCGGTCTTTCTTCTCTAGGGCGTCTCGAGAGCAATGTCTTGACCAGTTTACAACGCGTGATGGAGCACGTGGGCGGGACGTTTCCGCCCACGTCCCTCGCCCTTCCCGATTCCGCCAAGGCGCAGTCTCTGTTGGCCCAGCGACGCCGGGCCCTGCTTGGTCGCCCGCGTGCCGGGCGAGGTACCCGAATCATGGTGACGTTGGATGCGGGCGTCATGCGGCAAAGCCATCTGTTGGAGCAACTGTTGCTGGCAGGGATGGATATCGCCCGTATCAATTGCGCGCATGACACGTCGGCCGACTGGGCACAAGTCATCGATGCGATCCGACAAGCCGAGAATCGGCTCACCCAGAGGGGGCAAGGGGTGGGACGTCGGTGCCGGATTCTGATGGACTTGGCCGGTCCGAAGGTGCGCACCGGTTCACTTGAGTTGGAGAACCGCCCGCTTAAGCTGTCGGTGCCGAAGGACTCCGAAGGGCGTCCTTCCCGTCTTCTCGAGGGATATCTTGACGGCGATGCCGACCAAAGCGAATGGGTGCGTACGCCGGGTCTTCTACCGCATTTCGTCATTGCCCTACCGGGACAAAAGGGTCTAGCGCAGCTACAGGTCGGTGAAACGTTACGTTTTGAAGACGCCCGGCAGCGCGCGCGTACGCTGTATGTGTTGGAGCGCCTGAGTCCGTCACGTGTGCGTGTGGGACTGGATGGGACCGCCTATCTGCACGAGGGGGCAACAATCCGCAGTGAGCACGGCGTAGAACTCTCGGTAGGACGATTGACGCCACAGCCGGTCGATTTACGTGTCCAGGCCGGAGATGCCCTTCGGCTGTATCGCACTGCGGAACGACCGGGGCATCTTCAACGACAAGGCGAGCCGGCGAGCATCGGCTGCACCCTGCCAGAAGCGCTGCGCGCAGTGGAAGTGGGTCATCGAATCTACATCGATGATGGAAAAATCTCGGCATCCGTCGTATCGGTTCAGGAGCAGTACTTGGAATTGGAGGTCACGGCCCCCCGTGGCGTCCCAGCCCGCATCCGCCCCGATAAGGGGCTGAATCTTCCAGATTCGACCATCGATTTGCCAGCACTGACAGCGCGGGACCGGAAGGATCTGGTCTTTGTCGTCAAGCATGCGAATGCAGTAGGGCTGTCGTTCGTGCACCGTCCCCAGGATCTGTTCGACCTCCGCGACGCGTTGAAGGACTTAGGCAAATCGGACTTGGGCATCGTGTTGAAAATCGAAACACGTGAGGCCGTTCACCGCCTGGCTCAGTTGCTGCTGGCTGGACTGGACCTGCCCCGGTGCGGGGTCATGATTGCACGAGGGGATCTCGCGGTTGAAGTCGGCTTCGAACGGCTGGCGATGGTTCAAGAAGACATTCTCTGTCTCTGCGAGGCCGCCCATGTCCCGGTCATTTGGGCCACCC
>CBHCMH010000497.1:0-2013 GCA_965974445.1 uncultured Rhizorhapis sp. | reverse complement strand
AGTTTGGTTCCTATGCGGGCCATATCAATTTCTGGAGCCCGGAAAGCTGGACCTATTTCCTCGCGCGGGCCGCTCCCGATCGGGAGCTTCGGACCGGAAAATTGCCGACCGGACATTTGTTCGCGGCGCTGAGCGCAAAGGACGGGCCGCTGGTCAGCGCGGCCTGATACCAGACGCCACGCCATGTGCACGCTCTACAAGATGCGTTCGTCGGTGGCGGAGGTGGCCCATATGTTCGGGCGCTTCCAGGGTGATCGCGTCAACCTGCCGCCCTTCGATGAAATCTATCCCGGATATGAAGCGCCGGTCCTGCGCCATTGCGATGGGGAATTGGCGCTGGAGCTGATGCGCTGGGGCGTGCCGCCGCCGCCGCGCGCGGGTACGCGGCCGGTTGTCAATGTCCGCAATCTCGACAGCCCCTATTGGCGGGCGATGCTGAACGATCCCGCGCTCCACTGCCTGGTCCCGGTCACCAGCTTTTGCGAATGGACGGGGGAAAAGGGGCATAAGCAGAAGGTCTGGTTTTCCATGGCGGACCCGGCCGCGCTGCCCTTCGCCTTTGCCGGGCTGTGGCGCTGGACGGGCGAGGGGCCGCGCATGGCGTTTCTCACCTGCGCGCCCAATGTGCTGGTGGGGGCCATTCATCCCCAGGCCATGCCCGTCATCCTGCCGCCCGCCGCCTATCGTCTTTGGCTGGCGGGCGATCAGGCCAGGGCGGTTGAACTGGCGCGGCCCTATCCCGACGCGGAGATGGCGATCGTGCCGGAGGGGTGAAGCAAGGGGCCGTGCCGACAAAGCTCCCCTCCCGCTTGCGGGACGGGCTGGGGGTGGGCCTGTAAGTGGGGGTGGACCTGTAAGGATGCGTTCGCCGCATGCCTTCTTCGCCGGAGCCTTATCGGTCATCATTCCGACTTGCTGTCGCCCGCGGGGATCTCCCTTTCATGGCCGATTCCATGCGCATGCGGCTTGGCATGGCCGTGCGCGCGCAGGTAGCGTTCGTCGATCTCGTCGATAAGCGCCTCGGCCTTTTCGCCCCCGACCATCTTCATCAACTCGTCCATCTTGACTTCCATCCGGTCGTCATTCTCCTTGGACGCGGGCGATCCGACATACAGGAAATAAGCAAGGCCAACGACTTGCCAGATCAGTTGCAGAAATTCCGACTGCCAGTTCTCCAGCGTGTCCCGGCCCATCTCGATCATATAGGCGTCGGCCTGGGGCATCTGTCCGTGCTGCGCGGCCTCATCGGCATAGGCGTACCATCCGAAAATCCAGTGCCCCGCGATCGAGATCAGGAAGAAGGCCAGCGTAATCCAGCCATAGGCATATCGTTTCATGTCCGTGCTCCTCTTGGATCACGGAAACCCGCACGGCAATGTTGAAGTTCCGGAAAGCCGGTCGCTCTGAACGCCCTAGCCGAACCACCAGGCAGTGGGGCACGTGCCGCCGGTTCCAATCCATGCCGCCAGCTTATGTGGCAGACCGCCAAGGCCGGTAAGAGCCAGTCCGGCAAGCGCCGCCACGAGCGCGGTCAACACAATCGGGCGTTCGGCCAGCCTCCGCCAGGACCGCCAGCCCTGCCTTGGCGGTGTGGTCCACACGCCGCGATCCCAGTCGAAATTACGCAGGTTTCCGCGACCTGCCATCGCATAACGGCGCCGCGCGATCCGCACGCGCAGGGCCGGGTGTATCAACTCCGCCAATTTGCAACCCTCTCCTGTTTTTTGCGCATCATATGAATGCGGCGGCATTTGCCTATAGGGCAATCGCGCTACATCATCGGATATAGGGTAGGAAAATGGGGGCGGCGGGCGTAATGCAGGCCTGACTTTGACAACATTGCGGACATTGACGCCACTTGGCATAAACGACACATGAAGTTCGCTGAGCGCATATTGTATGTATCCGTTGGAGCGCATCTCGCTGCCGGGTTTGTTGGCCGTGAAGACGTTGAATGGCGGGCCGTCTACTATGTTGCGTTCATTGTTGGTGCTGTGGCAGCGACTGCGTTGT
>CBHCMH010000496.1:0-2018 GCA_965974445.1 uncultured Rhizorhapis sp. | reverse complement strand
GTTGAGGCTCGCTGGGCCCGCCATGGCCCGGCGCAAATATTCTGCCAGCCGGCATCTGGAATTGCTGACCGGCCTCTTTGACAGCCTGGTCGCGGCCAAAGCCACCACCGACCATCTTAGCCGGGGTTGAAATCGGCAAACCCGGTCATTGCCGGTCCCTGATAATCGCCGCTCCCGAACAATCTGCCCGCCACACCCTTGAAGCCGGCGATCGGAAGGATGGCAATCAATTGGGCCAGGAAGACCGGATCGTGACGGCCAATGGAGAGCGTAAGCCGGGCAATTTCCCAAGGCCGTCCCCGCCGAATGGCCCGGTGGAAAAGAAAACGGCTGAGGCGGTCGCGCCCGGAACGAAAGGCGGTCTCCAACTCGGGATGAAAAGGCAGCAAGTCCTGCGTGCACAGGTCGCGGGAACGGAGCATCTGCAACACGTCGCTCGACATATTGTCCTCCAGATGCCGGTATCCGGTCAGCGCCTGCCGAACCAAGCCGAATTGATAGCGCTCGGCAATCTGGAAATAGAGCTTCCAGTCTTCGCAGCCCTGTCCGCCGCGCGCGCGGAGCGAAGTATCATAACCGCCAGTATGGGCCAGTGCCTCCCGGCGGAACATGGCTGAACTGCCGTTGCCGATAAAATTATGAAAGGCGAGCGGGGCAAGCACTTCGCCCTCATGATTGGGCCGATGCCGCAATTGCATGACCCTTGAACGGTGATCGATCAGCGCGAACCAGGTATAGACCAGCCCCATGCGGTCGTCATTTTCTTCAAACACGCGCAATTGCCGCTCGATCTTCGCCGGGTGCCAGAGATCGTCGGCATCAAGTGGCGCGATAAAGGCTCCGGACGAGGCGGCTATCCCTGTATTGCGGGCCGAGGCAACGCCGCCATTTTCCTGACGGATGAGCCGGATGCGCTGATCCCTTGCAGCAAATGATGTTGCGATTTCGCCGGTCTGGTCGGTGGATCCGTCGTCCACCACCAGTATTTCCAGATCGCCGTGCGTCTGGTCGATGACGCTTTGGAGCGTTTCCCCGATCGTCCGCCCCGCGTTGAAGGCGGGTATGACCACGGACACCCTTGTTCCTGAGAGTACCAGCGCGAATTACTCCTCTTTTGCAATTGCGACAGGTGATACCGCGGCGCATCAACCAAAAGACATATTCGCCTTATAATTGGAACCAGTGGACGCGCGGCGATCATCGTTAAGCTTCGCTACAGGATTCGGTTCCGCAATATGGCACGGTTCTACCAGAGGTATAGATGCCGCGCATCGCTATTGAGCATATCGACGCCTCGCAAATGCCGCCAGCACTGGTCCGGCAGGAGCCGGAGACGCGCCTGATATTCTGGTGGAAAGATGCCCCTGTGGGCGAAGCGGGGGACCAGGGCGTTCCCGGTGGTCCGATCGATCTGGAGCAGCGTTGGGCATCTGTTGCCGCCACCGCCGCCCTTGCCCGTGCAAAGCGCGTGGCATCGCGCCGTACCCGGCCGGCGCTCGGTGCATCGCTGGTCATCTGCACGCGCGACCGGCCCGATGAATTGCGCCGCTGCCTCGCTTCGCTTCCCGCACAGAGCTATCCGCCCACGGAAGTCATTGTCGTCGATAATGCGTCGCGCGACAACCGCACGCGTCAGGTGGCCGATGCGGCAGGTGTCACCTATGTGCGCGAGGATAGGCCGGGACTGGACATCGCCCGCAACACCGGGGTGCGTCATGCACGGGAGCCCATCATCGCCTTTACGGATGATGACGTTCACCTTCATTCGCGATGGCTTGAAAGGCTGGTCGCTGCGCTGGAAGAGTCTCAGGCACTGGCGGTTACGGGGCTCGTACTGCCCGCCGAGCTTGAAACCGAGGCGCAACAAATATTCGAGACCTATTGGGGCTTTGGCAGGGGATATGAGCCGCTGGAGTTCGGAGCGGACTTTTTTGCCGCCGACAAGAACACAGGCAGCGAAGTCTGGAAGATCGGCGCTGGGGCCAGCATGGCGTTCCGGCGCTCGGCCTTCGAAACGG
>CBHCMH010000495.1:0-2020 GCA_965974445.1 uncultured Rhizorhapis sp. | reverse complement strand
TCATTATAGATGTTGATGATCGCGGCGGCCGTTTCCTCGATCGAGCGGCGGGTGACGTCGATCACCGGCCAGCCATTGTCCGCGAACATCCGCCGGGCATAGGCGACCTCCTCCTTCACCTTTTCCTGATCGACATAGGTGGTTTCCGGCATCTGGTTCAACGAAAGCAGCCGGTTCCGCCGCACCTGGATAAGCCGGTCGGCGCTGGTGGTAAGGCCCACGATCAGCGGATGCTTCAGCGTGAAGAGCGTGGGCGGCGGCGGCGATTCCGGCACGATCGGTATGTTGGCCGTCTTGTACCCCCGGTTGGCGAGATAGATGGAGGTCGGCGTTTTGGACGCGCGGGACACCGCCACCAGGACAATGTCCGCCTCTTCCCAATTTTCCCAGTTCACCCCGTCGTCATGCGCGATGGTGAACTGAATGGCGTCGATCCGGGCGAAATAAGCTTCGTCCATGATATATTTGCGGCCGGTCCGGTTGCGCGTTTCCTGCCCCAATATATTGGACATCGCGTCCGTCACCGGATCGAGGGCCGCCACGACCGGCAGGCCCAGCGCGCGGCACCGGTTTTCCAGCTTGCGCCGCAATGGCGGGTTGGCGAGGGTGAAGAGCACCAGCCCCGGATTTTGCGAAATCTCTTCCAATATCCGTTCCAGATGCACCTCTGAGCGCACCATCGGCCAGAAATGACGGATCGTCTCGACATTGTCGAACTGCGCGATCGCCGCCTTGGCTATATTTTCCAGGGTTTCCCCGGTGGAGTCAGACAGAAGATGGAGATGAAGGCGCGTCATCGGCGCATCTTTGTGGACAGGCTGTGGATAAAGCAAGGGATAGTATCGGCACCCATGGGTCGCTCCAATATCCTCCCCGATGCATCAAAATTCATCCACAGCGCACCAACAGTCCTGCTTTTTCCTCAACAGCCTGTGGATAATGGGGGCAAAGGGCGGGACTCGTCGCGGAGTCGCTCTCCATCCCGAGTCAAGCCGTGGGCAAATCCGGGTATGGAGGATAAACCCCGCAGTCCACGGTTCATCTATCATCATCTACCATTGAATCATTCTTATTGATTATTGGAAGGATAAAGGGCGAGCGGCCTGTCCCCAATTCGTCAAAGCCTTTCCTCGCACGTCATGCCAGCGAAGGCTGGCATCGTTCAAATCCTGGCCGTGCGCTACTTTATTGATCCTTTCCCCCAAGGGCAGTAGGGGAGCCTTCACAAACGACACAAGGGCTTTTGCGTGACCGACACACCCCAGAAACCTCTTCTCTCGGTCCTCAAGGGCGAAAAACAGGATATTCCGCCCATCTGGCTGATGCGGCAGGCAGGCCGCTACCTTCCCGAGTACCGGGCGTTGCGCGTCGACAAGGGCGGGTTTCTGGAGCTGGTCTATGACAGCGCCGCCGCCGCCGAAATCACGTTGCAGCCTTTGCGCCGTTTCGGCTTTGACGGGTCCATTCTCTTTTCCGACATCCTGATCGTGCCCTATGCCCTTGGCCAGGATCTCTGGTTCGAGGCCGGGGAAGGCCCGCGGCTTGCGCCCCCGCTGCATGAGGCGGACCTTGATGCCTTGACGCCGCGCAAGGAGCGGCTGGAGGCGATCTACGAGACCGTAAAGCGCGTAAAGGCTGATCTGCCCCCGGCAACGACCTTTCTGGGCTTTGCGGGCAGTCCCTGGACCGTGGCGACCTATATGGTGGCCGGGCAGGGGAGCAAGGATCATGGACTTGCCCGCCGCATGGCCTATGCCGATCCGCATCGCTTTGGCCGGATCATCGACGCAATCATCGATTTGAGCGTCGAATATCTCGCCGGACAGATCGAATCCGGTGTGGAGGCCGTTCAGCTGTTCGACAGCTGGGCCGGCAGCCTCGCTCCTTTGGAATTTGAAAAATGGGTCATCGCGCCCAATCGCGCCATTGTCGATCGTCTCCGGGATCGGTGCCCCGGCATTCCTATCATTGGCTTTCCCAAGGGTGCGGGGGCAAAGCTTGCCGCTTATGCGGAGGGGAC
>CBHCMH010000494.1:0-2024 GCA_965974445.1 uncultured Rhizorhapis sp. | reverse complement strand
ATCGGTCGAGCGCGGCTTCGGTGATGACCGTTTCATACAGGCTGCGGTCGATGGCAGGCGCTGCTTCAAGCCGGGGGGCTTGCGGCTCCGCCTTGCTCTGCGTGCCGGGTGTGGCAGCGGCTGCGACGGCAGCGGGCGCGGCGCTCGCGCCCAGGCGGGCGAGCAGCGAATTGAACCCATGATGTTCAAGGAACGCCTTCAACGGGTCGGTCGGAATGGCGGTCAGTGCCAGCGATTCCAGCGGCTGGGGCAGGGGCACCGCGCTATGCAGTTCCACCAGTTGGCGGGACAGCCGCGCCATGTCCGCATGGGCGATGAGGTTTTCCTGCATCTTCGACTTTTTCATGAGCGGCGCGGCGGCGAGGACGCTTTCCAGATCGCCATATTCCTGGATCAGCTTTGCCGCCGTCTTGGGGCCGATGCCCGGAACGCCGGGCACATTGTCGACCGAATCCCCCATCAACGCCAGCACGTCGCCCAGCTTTTCAGGCGGGACGCCGAACTTCTCGTGCACGATCTCCGGGCCGGATCGGACATTCTTCATCGTGTCGAGCATATCGACGCCCGGTTCGATAAGCTGCATCAGATCCTTGTCGGACGACACGATGGTGACGTGCCAGCCCGCCTTCAGCGCCGCCTTGGTATAGCTGGCGATGATGTCGTCCGCCTCAAACCCCGCCTCCTCGATGCAGGGCAGGGAGAAGGCGCGCGTGGCGTCGCGGATCATCGGGAATTGCGGAACCAGATCCTCCGGCGCGGGCGGCCGCTGCGCTTTGTACTTGTCATAAAGGTCATTGCGGAAGGTGATGCTGCCCTTGTCCAGCACCACCGCCATATGCGTCGGCCCCTCCGCCTTGTGCAGCGCGTCGGCGAGTTTCCAGAGCATCGTCGTATAGCCATAGACCGCCCCCACCGGCTCGCCGCGAATGTTGGTGAGCGGCGGGAGGCGGTGATAGGCGCGGAAGATGTAGCCGCTGCCATCGACGAGATAGAGGTGATTCTGAGCCATGCCGGGGGGATAGCGCAGGGGCGGGGCGAGGGGAACGGCTTTCCTCCCGCCGAAGGGGCGACGATGACGGGCGACCCAATTGCGGCACCGTTCGAGCCGATGCGCTATGACTCTAAGGCATGATCATGTCCGCAATGGCCACAGATCTTATGGGGCCACGGCATCGACCAGCCAATGAAGCCCTTGTTGCTCCGAAAGGGTGACAGTCCGCAATCAGGGCAACGGAACAGAAACATCATCACGAAGCCATGGCTTGCCCAGAAAACGCCACCAACTGCGAACCCGGCATTGCCGAACAGTTGTTCCAAAAATGGCATCCACAGCGGGAACGTGAGGAATACCGCCAGCGTCCACGCCAAGAACCACATTGATCTCCTATATAATGACATGCCTGACAACCCTGAGCGTTGTACTGCAAACTTGCAGCAGTATGGGCTCTCCGCCCCACATGCGAGATCAGGGTGACGGCCAGCTCAAAAAATGAGGACGGCACGAATGCCGCCCTCCGATACTCAGAAATTATAGCCGACGGTCACGCCATAGGTGCGCGGCGGCATGAGCGTTCCGCCGATCGTGCGGCTGGTCGCGACGGCATAGCTGCCCGCCCAGACCAGCTTGTCGGTCAGGTTCTTGACCCACAGATTGACTGTGTAGCGGTCATTTGGTGCCGAATAGAGGATGTTCGCGTCGACCATCGTATAGGCATCAGAGCTCAGCCGGTCGTCATTGAACTCGGTATGATATTGCTTGCTGCGATAGGCGAAGTTGGTGCCCAGCGTCACCTGGCCACCATTTGCCAGATCGACATCATAACGGGGATTGAAGTTCAGACTCCATTTCGGCGACATGCGGGTGCGGTTGCCGGAAAGATCCTGGTCGGGAACGCTGGCGCCGCCGGGTCCGAAGAGAGTCGGATCGAGCGGATCCTTAGAAAAGAATTTGGTGAATTTGGAGTCGAGATAGGCAACGGATGCGTCGATTGTGAAATTACGCACCGGCCGCCAACGCGTCTCCA
>CBHCMH010000493.1:0-2027 GCA_965974445.1 uncultured Rhizorhapis sp. | reverse complement strand
TAATATCTTGAAAAATAACTGAATTGCTCGCCCACCATTCATCGGTAGCTTGCGGCCGACAAGGTCCATGGCCTGAACCCCGTTGGCCCCCTCATAGATCATCGCAATGCGGGCATCGCGGACATATTGCTCGACGCCGGTCTCAACAATGTAGCCATGGCCGCCAAAGACCTGTTGCGCGGCGGTGGCGATGTCATAACCCTTGTCGGTGCCATAGCCCTTGATCACCGGGGTCAGCAGCGAAATCAGATCATCAGCGCTCTGCCGCTCCTCCTCGGAGGGCGCATTGTGGGCCAGGTCCACCTGAAGCGCGCCCCACAGGCATAGCGCGCGCAATCCCTCGGTCAGCGCCTTGCCCTCCATCAGCATGCGGCGCACGTCGGGATGGACGAACAGCGGATCGGCCTTTTCCTGCGGCTCGGCGGGGCCGGTCAGCGCCCTGCCCTGCCGCCGTTCGCGGGCATAGCTAACGGCATTCTGAACGGCGACTTCGCCCAGACTCAGTCCCTGAAGGCCAACGCCAAGGCGGGCTGCGTTCATCATGATGAACATCGCGGCGAGCCCTTTATTTTCTTCACCCACCAGCCAGCCTTTGGCCGCATCATAGTTCATGACGCAGGTCGCGTTGCCGTGAATCCCCATCTTCTCCTCGATGGACCCACAGGAAACCGCGTTGCGCTCCCCCAGCGACCCATCGTCATTCACCAGGAATTTGGGCACGATGAAGAGTGAAATGCCCTTGCTGCTTTCGGGCGCGTCCGGCGTCTTTGCCAGCACCAGATGAATGATATTGTCGGTCAGGTCGTGCTCGCCCGCCGAAATGAAAATCTTGGTTCCGGTAATTGCAAAACTGCCATCGCCATTGGGGACTGCGCGGGTGCGAATAAGCCCCAGGTCGGTGCCGCAATGCGGCTCCGTCAGGTTCATCGTGCCGCCCCATTCGCCGGAAATCATGCGGGGAAGATATTTTTCCTTTTGCTCCTGGCTGCCCTTGGCAAGGATCGCGGACACAGCGCCCAGCGCCAGCCCGCTATACATGGCGAACGCCATATTGGCGCTGATCAGATATTCCTCGAACGCGGTCGAAAGCACATGCGGCATACCCTGGCCGCCGAATTCCTCAGGCATGGCAAGCGTTGGCCAACCGCCCGCTACAAACTGTTTGTAGGCATCCTTGAAACCCGAGGGCGTCGTGACGCTGCCGTCAGGGTGGCGGGTGCAGCCTTCCCGGTCGCCAACCTGATTGAGGGGGAACAGAATTTCGGCAACGAAGCGCCCGCCCTCGCTCAGGACGGCTTCCACCATGTCGGGTGTGGCGTTCTGAAAACCCGTGACATTGGCATAGCGGTCCAGCCGCAGCACGTCTTCCAGCACAAACTTGGTATCTTTGACGGGTGCGACATAACTGGGCATCATTTCTCTCCGGCTATATAGGTGCTGGCGCCCGCATTGGCTCTAGTTGGAGCCGCTTTCCAACGTGGCGATGAAACGCGCCAATTCGTCAATCGACGCATCAATATCCTGTTTTTGGCGAGTCAGCAGATCGATTCGCGCCTGGCATTTCTGCACCGTAACGCGCCTTTGCTCGGCCCTGCCGTCATTGCGGTCGTACAAGTCGATCATCTCGCGGATGTCGGTCAGGCTGAAGCCGACCCGCTTCCCCCGCAATATCCATGCGAGCCGCGCCCGATCCCGGCGGTAATAAATGCGGGTCAAACCCCGGCGTTCAGGAGCGATCAGGCCTTCATCCTCATAGAATCGCAAGGCGCGGGCAGTGACGCCGAATTCTTCGCAAAGTTCCGCAATAGTGTAGCTGTCGCGGTCGTTGAGGTCCGGCATTTCGATGCCGGCGATAGGTATTGGGCGGGCCATGACAAAAAATTAGCCCAGGCTTACGTCAACGTCAACTTGTCACCGTCGGCCGCATAACAGCGCCCCATCCGCCCCCCTTCGCCGTCCGCGCGGATTGGACGCTGCTCGACACCCGGGGAACGGACACGCCCGCAAAAGAGGCGCGCTCGGAACAT
>CBHCMH010000492.1:0-2029 GCA_965974445.1 uncultured Rhizorhapis sp. | reverse complement strand
CGTAGCATGGAGCACGGTCATCGGCGCCTTGATCTTCGGCAGGTCGGGCGTCAGGTCCATCTTCGCCAGTTCCTGCAGGGCGGCGGCTGTCGTGTCGGGATCATTCTCTGACGCATCGGCACCGAACATGCCCATCAACTGCTGGAACATCTGCCGTCCGCCCTTGGTGCCGGTGAAATAGTTGCCCAGCCGCGTCGCGAACAGGCCCATGCCGCTGGCCGTACCGCCGACCATGCCAGCGCCTGCTGGCGTCATATCGATCACCATCAGCTTGCCCGGCATCGCGGGAAAGCGCGTCGCCAGCAGCATCGCCAGCATGCCCCCCATGCTGTGGCCGATAAGGGCCGGGCGCTTTAGTCCCATGGCGGAAATATAACGCGCAATCTCTTCGGCGACGGGTTCCACCACTGCGCCGCTGCCGTTCGCCTCGGCCGCCGTTCCGGCAAAGCCCTTCACCTGGACAAGATGATAGCGATAGCCCGGCACCGCTGCGACGCTGTCCTGCCAGATCGAAGGCGAGGAGCCGAGGCCCGGGATCATCACCACGTCCGAGCCCACGCCCATGGTTTTCACGCTGATCCGGCGGGAGGCAAAGGCCGCCGCTGCCCGGCCGGGCGCGGGAAGCAGGCCCATCAGCCCCAGCGCCATGGCACCCGCCACGAACCGCCGCCGTCCCGATTGCATCTCATGTCCAGGTGAATCGTTCATGCTGTACTTGTGCCGTCCCCCTCTTGAACCGGGGCTGACCAGAGTGCCGCCGGCCACATGCCCGTCGCGGCGTTCATAATCTGTCCACCGTCTTTGTGGAATCATTCACCGCAAAATATGGCATAATCTCGACTCGGGAGGTTACATGTTACAGAAGCGGGTGCGACGGGCAGAAGGTTAGTGAAGGTGCGATACGAGCGGAAACGGCGGTCCGGGTGGGCGTTAAAAGCCAAAGCCATGGCGATTATGGCGGCGGGCGTGATGCTGTCCTCCTGCTCCGGCGCGATCATTCCTTCGTCCGCGCCGTCCGCCGCCGCAGCGGCCACTCCCCGCCCGGTAACGCCACCCGCGCGCATTCCCGCCTATGACCCGCGCAGTCAGCCCTCGCCCGCCCTTGTCCGGGTCATCCACGACCTTGGCCGCGATTTTAACGGCGACGTCGGGATTGCGGTGCAGCGCATCGACGCCGATTGGGTGGTCGAATATAACGGCCGCAAGCTTTATCCCCAGCAGAGCGTGTCGAAGCTCTGGGTCGCCATGGCGACGCTGGACGCGGTCGATCGCGGCAGGCTGCGCCTGGCCGACAGCACGACCGTCCAGAAGCAGGATCTGACGCTGTTCCACCAGCCGCTCGCCGCGATGGTGGGCGCGAACGGCTATCAGACGACCTATTCGGACCTGCTTGCCCGCGCCATGAAGCAAAGCGACAATACCGCCAATGACAAACTGTTGCGCAGCATTGGCGGCCCCGATGCCATCCGGGCCTTTCTGGGCAAGAATTTCATCGCCAATATCCGTTTCGGTCCGGGTGAGCGACTGTTGCAGAGCGCGGCGGCAGGTCTTGACTGGAACCAGAGCTATTCGGTCGGCCGGAATTTCTACACTGCGCGGGCGAATCTGCCCCGCTCGGTGCGGGAAAAGGCGCTCGACCGCTATCTCGCCGATCCGCCCGACGGCGCCGCCCCGGTCGCGATCGTCGGCGCGCTGGCAAAGCTGAAGCGCGGCGACCTACTCTCCCCCACCTCCACCAGCCTGCTGCTCGCCACCATGCAGGACGCAAAGACCGGGCCTCAGCGGGTCAAGGGCGGAGTGCCCGCCGGCTGGACCTATGGCCACAAGACCGGCACCGGACAGGAACTCGCCCCGCGGTCCACCGGCTATAACGACGTCGGCATCATGACCGCCCCCGATGGCACCAGCTACGCCATTGCCGTGATGATCGGCAGCACCACTCAGCCAATCCCCAAGCGCTGGGAACTGATGCAGGCGCTATCGCGCGCGGTCGCGGCCAATCACGACCGGCGGTAGGCGCGCCAATCTC
>CBHCMH010000491.1:0-2037 GCA_965974445.1 uncultured Rhizorhapis sp. | reverse complement strand
CGGTATTTTCCTGCCCGATATAGCAGCCCTTCCTGAAATCGACGCCGTTCAGCTCCCCCGCATTCGCCTCCAGCCACAGCGTCTGGTCCGATCCCAGTTCGGCCACGCCCTCGGCAACGCCCAGCGACAGCCTGTGCGCCCGCCAAAGGGCGGCATGATCCGGACCCGCGCCATCGGCGGGGGCAAGCCAGCGATGGCCAAGCTGCGGCAGGCGCGGGTCAAAAGGCTTGCCGGCCGCTTCCAGCGACCCGTGCACGGCCAGCGCTTCGTCCCGGCCAATGTCGATTTTCCTGCGCAGCCGGTAAAGCGACAGGCGGCGGGCGAGCGCCTCGGATTGCGCGCCCTCGCAATCGATCAGTAGGTCCGCCCCGTCCGCCCACAGCACAAAATCGAACAGCGCCTTGCCCTGCGCGGTCAGCAACCCGCCCCAGCGGGGTTCGCCTTCCTTTAACGTCAGCACATCCTGCGTGATGAGGCCCTGCAGGAATGGGCGGACATCTTCCCCGGACAAGCGAAGGACGGCGCGGTCGATTAGGGTGGTTTCGGACATGGCCTTTAGGTAGGAGAGAACGCGATCATATCCAACCCGTTCTTGCCGAGTAGCCAACATGACCCAGACCTTCGACCTCATCCTGAAGAACGGCACCGTGCACACGCCCGGCGGACCGGTGGAGGCCAGCATCGGCGTGCGTGGCGGCAGGATTGCGGCCATTGGCACAGCGCTGGGCGATGCCGGGGAGGTGGTGGATTGTGCGGGACTCGACATCCTGCCCGGCGTGATCGACAGCCAGGTGCATTTTCGCGAGCCGGGTCTGGAGCATAAGGAAGACCTGGAATCAGGCAGCCGTGCGGCAGTGCTGGGCGGGGTCACGGCCGTGTTCGAAATGCCCAACACCACGCCCAATACCGACAGCGCGGAGCGGCTGGAGGACAAGATCAAGCGCGGCAACCACCGCATGTGGTGCGATCATGCCTTCTATGTCGGGGCAACCACTGCGAACGCGGCCGAGCTGGCGGAGCTGGAGCGCCTGCCAGGCGCGGCGGGCGTGAAAATCTTCATGGGCGCATCGACCGGCAGCCTGCTGGTGGCCGAAGACGAGGCGCTGGCGGCCGTGCTGGCGTCGGGCAATCGCCGCGTCGCCATTCACGCCGAGGACGAGGCCCGGATGAACGCGCGCAAGGATTTGCGGGTGGAGGGCGATGCGTCCTCCCACCCCGTCTGGCGCGACGATGAAAGCGCCATGCTGGCGACGCAGCGCATCCTGCGCCTCGCCCGCGCCGCCGGACGGCGCATCCATATCCTGCACGTGACGACGCCCGCCGAGCTGGAACTGATCGCGCAGAACAAGGATATCGCCACCTGCGAGGTGACGCCGCAGCACCTGACGCTGGCCGGCGAAGACGCCTATCCGCGCCTTGGCAGCCATGCCCAGATGAACCCGCCGATCCGATCCGCCGCCCATCGCGACGGCCTTTGGCACTGGCTCAATCAGGGGGTGCCCGATGTGATCGGGTCCGACCATGCGCCCCACACGCTGGAGGAAAAGGCCAAGCCCTATCCCGCCTCGCCCAGCGGCATGCCGGGCGTGCAGACGCTGCTGCCGCTGCTGCTCGATCATGTGGCGGCGGGGCGGACGAGCCTGCAGCGGGTGATCGAACTCACCAGCGCCGGGCCGCAGCGCGTGTTCGGCCTCGTCACCAAGGGACGGATTGCCGCCGGCTATGACGCCGATTTCAGCATCGTGGACCTCAAGAAGCGCTGGACGGTGACGGAAGAATGGCTCGCCTCCCGCTGCGGCTGGTCCCCCTTCACCGGCATGGACCTGACCGGCAAGCCCGTCGGCACCTTTGTCCGCGGCCATCGCGTGATGTGGGAGGACCAGCTCGCCAACGCGGCGGTGGGCGAAGCGGTGCGGTTCGAAAGCACCGCCTTCGGCTGAGGGGGTGTGGCGCGAGGGTTGTGTTGGATGGCGGAGTGTGGGTCATTGCTGCCGTCGCCAAAATTAACCCGTCGTGCCTGCGGGGGCCGGGGCCCCG
>CBHCMH010000490.1:0-2043 GCA_965974445.1 uncultured Rhizorhapis sp. | reverse complement strand
CGGCATCCCGGTCGCGGCGACGGGCATCGGCCAGGCCGCCGCGAAGAACGCGGCATTGGGGACCGATGACCACAAGTCGGAAACAAGCTTCGCGCATATGATGCACAGCACCGGCAGCACCGGCAGGAAGTAGCGCATGTTGCTGCCGCTGCCGCCGTGCCACGACAGCAATATGAAAGGCATCGTCATCGTGGCGATGAAGATCAGCAGCGAACCCATGATGCGTCGCTCATCCTTGCGAATGCCGCTCGTCAGGAGCATCGCCGTCAATCCGATCCAGGGCATGCTTTGGCCGAGGGCCTTCTTGGCGAAATTCCAGAACAGCCTCGTATCGCCCGGTCCGGGACGAACCTGGTTGCGCTGGTCTTCGATGCTCCTCATGTCCACCACCAGGACCAGGAAACCGTTCCACAAGCGCAGCAGCAGGGCGTTCGTCGCCGGAATGACCAGCATCGCGGCTCCGAGAAGGGCCAGCGCCGCGATCGCGACCTTGCGATCGATCCGCCATCCGGCTTTGCGCCACAGCAACAGCCCACCGACGCCGAGGCAGGCCGCGACAACAAAGGGCATATGGGCTGACAGGTCGGCGTTGCCGCCCGAACGGCCGTAGGAGAATGGGTTCGGCGATCCGAACTTCAACCAATTGAGCCAGGACGCCAGCGCGAGCGACGGCAGGACGCCGGCCGCGAACCAGATTGCTGAATGCAGGAGCCGGGGCGCAAACACCACCATGATCACCCCGATCGCCGCGACCGCCAGCACTGCGTCGAGTCGAAACAGCATCCCTGCTCCCGCGAACAGCCCCGACAATAGCGCGTCGCGGGTGCTCCGTTCGTCGGACTCCAGGTGTCGCAGCGCGAACCACAGGGCCTGCACCGCAAGATAGGCGGACAGCATGTGGGGCCAGATTGCGTGCGCATATTCCATCCAGAAGGTCCCGGCCGCGAGCAGGGCCAGTGCAATCCAGGCGACGCGTTCGCTCCTGAACTGGCTGAGGCAGATTTTGCGGACGGTGAAGAGCATCAGCGCCGCGGCTATGGCATTCAGGAGGATGAACGCCCTCGCGCCGAGGAGCGGCAGCAGGGGCGCGGCCAGCAGCGAAGCTCCGGCCGGATATTGCGGGGTCAGGCCCTGGGGCCCGTCGACCAGCAACACGAGCTTCAGCGCATCGCTGTGGAACTGGCCATAACCATTGTTGCCGATGCCCAGCGCGTGCCCTTCGGCGACCGCGCGTGCGCCGAGATGGTAGATGGCTTCGTCGACCGAGAAGAATCCGGCGGAGGCCAGCAAGGCCCCGGCGAGGACAATCGCGGACAAAATACCCAGCCCGATGTTGGTCGGCACATTGAACCGCATCTGACCCACCCCACCCTCTCCGGAAACGTCACAAAGCTCGGGCAGTTGCAGCAGATGTCCCTATTTTACCCGCCCCATTCCGCCCGCCTCAACCAGCCATATCCACCGCCCACGTTCCAGCAGCATGACTCACTCTGCACCGCGATGGGACGAAAGCGACGCTTTTACAACAATATCGCAGGGGCTTGTCGTTTAATATCCGTTATGACATGAATTGATTCGCTCGGTTACTTGCGGTTGGGGAGTCACGATGTCGAATCGAGCCGATAAATCTTATATTTTTGCAAGCCATTAGCGATCATGTCGCTAATTTCGTTGGTCATTACGGAATTGACAGCCGAACTTTCGCTGTTTGCGTCAGTCGGATTCCTGCTGTTTGCGATCGACGACTTAATTGTTGATTTGATTTACTTCCTCCGCCGTGGCTGGCGGGCGGCGATCATCTATTCGCGCCACCCCAGAATGTTTGCCGGCGACATTCCCGCGCCAATGCGGCCGGGCTGGATGGCAGTCATGATTCCGGCCTGGGACGAGGCCAACGTGATCGCGCCGATGCTTCGCGCCACGCTGGAGCGGTTCGGCACCGGCCAATTTCGGCTGTTCGTCGGCCATTATCGCAACGATCCCGGAACCCGGGCCGCGATCCTGAGCGTCCAAGATCCCCGAATCGTTCCGGTGGATGTCGCC
>CBHCMH010000489.1:0-2061 GCA_965974445.1 uncultured Rhizorhapis sp. | reverse complement strand
CTTGACCAAAAAAATAAGAAAGTTGGCGCTTTCGGGTGCCGCAGGAAGAACTTGACGTTTTGTCTTACGGTATTGAAAAAAGGGGAAGTTTTCATGATTAGATTTGGTAGTATAAGGGGAGGGGTTGCCAAGTTGGCTGTCGCTGCGACGCTCATTGCGCCGACCGCAGTGTATGCACAGACGGAGGCTCCGCAGCGCGCCGAGGCCGAGCAGCCGAAGGCCGCTGAAGGCGGTATGGACACCGGCGAGATTGTCGTCACCGCGCAGCATCGTGAGCAGCGTTTGCAGGATGTCGGCATCTCGATCACCGCCCTGGGGAGTGAGCAGCTGGCCCGGCTTGGCGTGACGAGCAGCATCGACATTGGCCGCATTACGCCGGGCGTCCACGTTTCGGGCAATTTCGGTGGCCAGACCGCACAATATACCATCCGCGGCGTCACCCAGAACGACTTCAGCGACGTGCTCGAAGGCCCGGTCGCGGTCTACTTCGACGATGGCTATATCGGCAGCCTCAGCGGCCAGATCTTCGGCACCTTCGACCTTGAGCGCGTGGAAATTCTGAAGGGGCCGCAGGGAACCCTGTTCGGACGCAATGCCACCGGCGGCCTGGTCCACTTCATTCCGCGCAAGCCGACCGACCAGCTTTCGATCAACGCGAACGCGACCTATGGCCGGTTCAACCAGACCCGCCTTGAAGCGGGTATCGGCGGCCCGCTGGGCAATGGCTTCTCCGGCCGCGCCACGGTCCTGTACAATCGCCAGGATCCGATCTTCAAGAACATCTATCCGGTTGGAAACAGCGCGCCCGGTCCTGTGCCTGCCCGCTGCTGCGAGAACACCTGGAACGACAACACCCTCGGCGGGCGGTTGCAGCTCCAGTACGAAACGGGTGACTGGAAGATCCGCGTGCAGGGTTCGGCCCTGCGCAGCATCGCGTCGACCAGCCCGTACAAGTCCTTCCCCGCGGCGCCGGTGTTCAACAGCGACGGCCAGTTGATCGATACGATCAGGCTTCCCGAAACGGACCCGGTTCTGGGCGCCACTCAGCAGCCGCGCGACAACAACTACATCTCCCAGGCGATGGCGCTTGACGACCGCAACCGGATGCAGACCTACAACGCGGCCCTGCACATCGACGGGTCGATCGGTGCGGTCGATGTGGCCCTGATCACCGACTGGAAGCAGTTGAAGAAGTCGTTCCTGACTGACACCGCACTGGTGCCGGTAAACTTCCTGGGCGTCGCCAGCGATGCAAACACCCAGCAGTTTTCGCAGGAACTCCGGTTGTCCGGGAAAAGTGACAGCCTGAACTGGAGTGCAGGCGCCTATTATCTGAACCTCAATGCCAAGGACGCCAGCGGGTTCCTTGTTCCCGAGGGTTCGATCCTGGTCAATCCCCTTGGCTTGCCTCCGGGCGGCGGGGACCTGATCAACTTCAACCAGCTCAAGACGCAGTCCTTCTCGCTGTTCTCCCAGGTCGAATGGAAATTCGCTCCGCAGCTGACTTTGGTTGCCGGCGGACGAATCATCTTCGAACATCAGAGCTATTCCTATCGTTCGGCACTGATCCAGAATGATCGCGATTATTATATCGACAGCGTCGAACTGGCTCCGCTGCCGGCCTATCAGAAGGCCGATGGCACGCTGATCTTCGATCCCTATCGCGACAAGCGGAACAACAGGCTATGGGCCGGCAAGCTCCAGCTCGAATATCGCCCGAACTCCGACACCCTTGTCTATGTCGGCGTCAATCGCGGCGTGAAGGGCGGGGCCTACAACGCCAAGTATCAGGACGGCAGCCTCCCGCTTCTCGAATCCCAGATGGCCTACGGACCCGAGACGCTGTGGTCCTACGAAGCGGGCGTGAAGGCGACCTTGCTGGATGGCGCAGTCGTCGCCAATCTCGCGGCCTTCTATTATGACTACAAGAACTACCAGGCGTTCCTGTTCGTAAACTCGTCGGGTCTGGTCACGAACAGCCCGGCGACCAACTACGGCATCGAAGCAAGCCTCCAGATCAAGCCGACGGACCGGCTTTTGGTCAACCTTGGCGGGTCCATC
>CBHCMH010000488.1:0-2065 GCA_965974445.1 uncultured Rhizorhapis sp. | reverse complement strand
TTGTTTTCCGTGATTTCCGAGTCGCCAGATGATTCCATCTGGCTCGAAATCACTCTAAGAATCCCGACTGTTTTTAAGCCAAGGCAGTTTCTTCCTCACGCACAACCTTGCCCTTCGCAGCCTGATGGATAAGGCGGATGAGGCCAGCCGCATCGCTCATGATATGCGACTTGTTGAAGCAGGCGGCCGCGCCCCGCTCCAGGCATTCGGCGCGGATGCGCTCCCCGCGCACGGCCAGGCTGGACAGCATGATGACCGGCCGCGGCTTTCTGGCCATGATCCGGTCGAGCAGTTCCAGGCCGTCCATGCCCGGCATCTTGATGTCGAGGGTGATGACATCGGGATTGGTGATGGCGATCAGATGTTCTGCCCGTTCGGCGTTGGAGGCGATGCCGACAATGTCCAGCCGGCCGTCCCGCTCCAGCACGGTTTCGATCATCGCCCGGATCGTTACGGAATCGTCCACCACCAATATGCGCGTGCGTTTCATCTGATTCAGCCTTTTCGTGGTCCGCCCCGTTGGGGCATGCTGTCTGACCATCCAAACGGCTGCCGGCCGCATTGCTTTAACTTTTTCCCGTAGAGGCAGGCAGTTGTCGGCATGGGGCCAGCCCTCCCAATTCGGCCCCCGCAATGCTATGGTTGGGGTCGCAATCGGAGCGGGGTGAGGCGCAGGGACGATGGGTGGAGAGCGGACCGACATGTCCTATCAGTTCACCTCTGACGACAAGAGCGTGCAGGCGGCGGTCCGTCGCGTGGCGCTCGATCAGATTGACGCGGCCATCGCGGAGATCGACGATGCCGAGCTGCCGCGTGAAAAGGCCGTCCATCAGGTGCGCAAACGCTGCAAGAAATTGCGGGCGCTCGTCCGGCTGATCCGGCCGGGTTTTGCCGATTATGCGCGGGAGAATGCCGCCTTTCGCGATCTGGCGCGGACATTGGGCGGGGTACGGGATCAGGACGTGCTCATTGAAACCTGCAACAAGATCGGCGCGCATTACGGCAAGGATGCCGATGCGGAGGCGCTGGAAGCCGTGCAAAGCGCGTTGCTCGCCGAAAAGCAGGATGCGGCCAAATATGCCGCGCTGGACGAACGGCTGGCTGCCTTTCGCGACGGCATGCTGCAGGCGCGCCAGCGGGCGCAGTGCTGGATCATCGAGGGCGATGGCTTCGCGGCCCTGTCCACCGGCCTGCAGAAAACGCTGAAGCAAGCGGCCAGCGCGATGGCTACGGCGCGCTATGAGCCGGCGGCGGATCATATGCATGAATGGCGCAAGCATATGAAATATCACTGGTATCATGCCCGTCTGCTGCGCGGCATCTGGCCAGCCACGATGCAGGCGCATGTGGAGGCGGCCTCGGAACTCGCCGATCTGCTGGGCGATCACCATGACCTGACGGTGCTGCGGGAAAGGCTGACGAAGCATCCGGAACGTTATGGCGGCTTCGATGCCGCCCGCATGGTGGAGAAAATGGCCGCCAGGCGGGAGGAGCAATTGGCCGGAAAGATTTTCCGCCGGGGTGCGTTGCTGCTGGCCGAACGGCCCAAGGCGCTGGCCAGGCGTTGGGAGCGTTATTGGCAATATTCGCGCGGCGAGGACTGAGCAGCGTCATGGGGCAGGAGATTGAACGGAAATTTCTGGTGACGGGCGATGGCTGGCGGCTGAGCGGCGCCAAGCGGATCGACATTGTGCAGGCCTATGTCGCCATCGGCGAAAAGGCGCAGGTGCGGGTGCGGATCATTGATGGCGAAAGCGCGGTGCTGACTGTCAAGGACCGGGCAACAGGGCCAATACGGGTCGAGTTCGAATATCCCATCCCCATTGCCGACGCCCGAGCGATGCTGGCGCTGCGGACCGGAAGCCTGATCGAAAAGACGCGTACCATCGTGCCGGTCGGCGCGATGCTATGGGAGGTCGATATGTTTCGCGGCGACCTGGCCGGGCTGGTGCTGGCAGAGATTGAACTGGACGATGCCGCGTTCGCGCTGACATTGCCGCCTTGGGCAGGGCGGGAGGTGACTGGGGACGCGCGCTATTACAACGCGGCGTTGGCGATGAGCGGC
>CBHCMH010000487.1:0-2067 GCA_965974445.1 uncultured Rhizorhapis sp. | reverse complement strand
CTGCCGGTGCGGCTGCGCGTCAATGTCGAGGAAGCGTTGATGGCGCTGGGTCAGGGCATCCTCGATGCCAATCCCTCCATCCGCGACCGGCTTGATACCAACCAGCTGACCATGCCGCATCTGTTCGAACAGATGCTGCGCGTGGTCTATCGCCTGATCTTCCTTGGCGTGGCCGAAGACCGCGATCTGCTGCACCCGCCCGCAACGCCAAAGGCGGTGCGCGATCTTTACAGCAGCAACTATGGCTTTGCGTGGATGCGTGACCGCTCCACCCGCCGCAACGCGCATGATCATCATCATGATGCCTGGGAAGGCGTGAAGGTCACCTTCCGCGCGCTGGAACGCGGTGAAAAGCTGCTGGGCCTTCCCGCGCTCGGCGGCCTGTTCGACCGTGCGCTCACCCCCGATCTCGACGGTGCGCAAATCCCCAACCGCGCGCTGCTGGCCGCCGCCTTCAAGCTGGGCTGGCTAATCGAGGATGGCCGCCGCGTGCGGATCAACTGGCGCGACATGGCGACCGAGGAACTGGGCAGCGTCTATGAAGGGTTGCTAGAACTCGTGCCGGTGCGTGAAGATGAAGGGCGAACCTTCAGCTTCGCTGGCGGCGCGGAGGCGCGCGGCAATGCACGCAAGGTTTCGGGCAGCTATTATACGCCCGACAGTCTGGTGCAGTGCCTGCTCGACTCTGCGCTCGATCCGGTGCTGGAACGGGCGGAGGCAGAAGGCGGCGCGGACGCGATCCTTGAGCTGAACGTGATCGATCCCGCCTGTGGATCGGGCCACTTCCTGCTTGGCGCGGCACGGCGCATGGCGACGCGGGTGGCGCAGCTGCGCAATCCTGATGCGCCCGATTACAATGCGGCGATGCGCGACGTGGTGCGCAATTGCATCCACGGGGTGGACCGCAACCCGATGGCGATCGAGCTGGCCAAGGTGGCGCTGTGGATTGAATCGGTGGAGCCGGGCAAGCCGCTCGGCTTCCTTGATGCCAATATCCAGTGTGGGGACAGCCTGCTGGGGGTGTTCGATCTGAAAGCGCTGGATGAGGGCATTCCCGATGATGCCTACAAGGCGCTGACCGGCGACGACAAGGACACGGCGAAATACTTCGCCAAGCGCAACACGGATGAGAAAAAGGGCCAGGGCACGCTCGATTTCATCGGTGGTGGCGGCACGCTTCCCCCGGCCAAGCTGGCCGCTACTATGGACGATTTGCGCCATCTGCCCGAAGACAGCGTGGCCCAGATCGCGGAAAAGCGCCGCCGTTTCACCGCGTGGGAGGCGGACCCGAAGCGCTATGCCACCAAGGTCGCCTGCGATCTCTACATCGCCGCGTTCCTGCTTCCCAAGAAGGGCGGCGTGCCAACCAATGCCAACAGCGTGACCGTGCCGACCACCTCGCATCTAAGGCAAAGGCTGGGTGGCGGGCAGATTTATGGCCCGCTGGAAGCCGCCGTCGTCGATGCCGTGGGATATGCCCGTGCGTTCCACTGGCCGCTCGCTTTTCCCGAGGTGATGATCGGCAAAGGCGGGTTCGATGTGGTGCTGGGCAATCCGCCGTGGGAACGCATCAAATTGCAAGAGCAGGAGTTCTTCGCCAGCCGTGATGCCGATGTCGCCAATGCCCCCAACGCCGCAGCTAGAACAAAAATGATCAAGGCCTTAGCTGAGGCCGATGAGGGAAGTCCGGCTCGCCTGTTGCATTTGGCATTCGAGATGGCGAAGCGCGTTGCTGAAGCTTCCTCGCTATTTTTCTCATCACCTAAGGATGAAGACCCAACGAAAATCGATCTGGGTAAAGTCTCAAAGGCCCGACGTTACCCTTGGACCGGTCGTGGTGACGTCAACACCTACGCGCTCTTTGCCGAGAATTTCCTGAAGCTAACGCGGTCAAATGGTCGATCCGGCTTCATTGCTCCCACCGGACTAGCAACAGACTTGACGACTGCACCGTTCTTCTCGCATCTTATGGAGACGAGCCGGCTTGCTTGCTTAATTGGCTTCGAGAACGAAGAGTTCCTGTTTCCCGGCGTTCATAACGCAACTAAATTTGCAATATTTATTATC
>CBHCMH010000486.1:0-2073 GCA_965974445.1 uncultured Rhizorhapis sp. | reverse complement strand
GGCAGCGGGCGGCGATCTTCCTGAAGCGTGCCGGCACGATCATCTTCATTTCGACCGTGGTGCTCTGGGCCTTGCTCAGCTTCCCCAAGCCGCCGCAGGGCAGCGATGTGTCGCAGGTCGATTACAGCATCGCCGGGCGCATCGCGGGCGGTCTCAACACGATCATGGAGCCGATCGGCTTCAATCGCGATATTTCGCTGGCGCTCATTCCGGCTATGGCGGCGCGGGAAGTAGCGGTGGCGGCGCTCGCCACTGTCTATTCGATCGAGAGCGACGATGAGGCGCAGACCGAACGTTCGCTGACACAGCGGCTGCAGGGGCGCTGGTCGCTGGCGACGGCGCTGGCCTTCCTCGCCTGGTTCGTTTTCGCGCCCCAATGCATCTCCACCATTGCGGTCACGCGGCGGGAAACCAATGGCTGGCGCTGGCCGTTATTCATGGTCGGCTATCTCTTCGTCCTCGCCTATGTTTTTGCCGGGATTACCTTCTGGACGGCGACTGCGCTGGGGCTATAAGGGCGTTTTCCCTCATGCGGCGCACATTTCGCCGCCCCCAATGAAGAGACGACAGGAGACAGCATGGCAGGCAGCGTCAACAAGGTGATTCTGATCGGGAATCTCGGCGCGGATCCGGAAGTCCGGAGCTTCCAGAATGGCGGCAAGGTCTGCAGCATCCGCATCGCGACCAGCGAAAGCTGGAAGGACCGGACCAGCGGCGAGCGCAAGGAACGGACCGAATGGCACAGCGTGTCGATCTTTTCCGAAGGATTGGTGAACGTCGCCGAACGCTATCTGCGCAAGGGCAGCAAGGTCTATATCGAGGGCCAGCTCCGCACGCGCAAATGGCAGGACCAGCAGGGCCAGGACCGCTACACGACAGAGGTGGTGCTGCAGGGCTTCGATGCCAAGCTGGTGATGCTCGACGGGCGTGAGGGCGGCGGCTCGTCGTCCGGCGGTGGCCGCGGCGAAGGAAGCTGGGGCGCGTCGTCAGGCAGTTATGACGACGGCGGCTTCGGCGGCTCGGGCAGCGGCGGCGGCTCTGGCCGTGGTGGCGCTGGCGCTCGCACGAGCGGGCCGAGCTTCGACAATGATCTGGACGACGAAGTGCCGTTTTGAAATTCGAGCCCTCTCCCCGGCCCTCTCCCCTGAAGGGGAGAGGGGGATTTCTCAAAACGTGAACCGCGTGCTCACCCTTATGTCGCGCCCGGCGAGCGGCGCAAAATCCTTCAGCAAACTCGCATGCCGCCGCGCCTCGACATCAAAGATGTTGTTGGCGGACAGCATGATGCTGGTGCCGTTACCGGCAAAGGGTTTGAAGGACAGCGACGCGTTGACCAGCATATAGTCGTCCGTCGCGGTCTCGTTAAGCGCAACCCGCTTCTGGTCGAATACCTGCTCGACTTCCAGACGGCCCTGCAGCCGTTCGCCCTGCGCTTCAATGCCCGCGAGCATGCGTAGCGGCGGGATGCGCGGGGCGGGGCCGACATCGGTGATACGGGCCCGCACATAATCGGCCAGCGCATCCAGGTTGATCGCATAGCCGCCGATCTGGGCCAGCCTGACCGATCCTTCCGCTTCGAAACCAAAATAGCGCGCCTTGCCCTGGCGGTATTGGAAGACGGGCAAATCGTCCTCGATCGCTCCTGTGCGCTCGTCATAAATATAGTTGTCGAACCAGCTATGATAGGCGGACGCGCTGAAACCCCGAAACCTCACGGGTTGCCCCTGCTCTTCTTCCAGTCCCCAGCTTTTTTCCAGCTTCAGGCCGGGATCGCCAATTTCGAATGCTTGCGTTCCGGCATGAGGACCGTTGGCGAACAATTCTTCGGCTGACGGTGCACGCTGGCTATGCGAGCCATTGACGCCGAGCCGCCATCCGTCCGCCAGGGCATAGCTGGCGCCAAGAGATGCGGACACGGCGTCGAAGGACCGCCGCAGAGCCGGATTGCCGATGTCGGCGTCGGCGTCGGCGCTGACGACGCTACGTTCATAACGCGCGCCAGCCTCAGCCCGCCACTTGCCCAGGTCGATCGAGTGCAGGGTGAACAGGCCGTATTGCCGGGTGTGGTTTCGC
>CBHCMH010000485.1:0-2084 GCA_965974445.1 uncultured Rhizorhapis sp. | reverse complement strand
CCAAAACCCTCCCCCAAGCGGGAGGGGAATGTCGGCTACCCCCCCCCGAACCTCAGCGCGCCGACCGCGCCCTGGCAATCGCTTCTTTCAGCGCATCATAGCCAACCGCACCCGACAGCACCTGATCCCCGACAACCCAGGTGGGCGTGCCTGTCGCCTGAAGTGCCTGCGCCAGACGCATATTGTTTTCGATTTCCGCGCTGATATCGGGCGCCTGCATCGCCTGCTTCAGCGCCGCAGGATCAAAACCGGCCTTTTTTGCGGCGGTATCGATGCTGTCCTTCGACGGCCGGCCGGCCGCATAAAGGGCGCGGTGGAAGCTGCCATATTGGCCCTGCTTGGCGGCATAGAGGCTCGCCTTGGCCGCCTCACCGCTTTCCTCGCTCAGGATCGGCAGTTCGCGATAAACCACCTTCAGCTGCTTGTCCTCGGCCAGCAGCCGGTCGATGTCGGCCAGGCTGGCCCGGCAGTAGCCGCAGGCATAATCGAAAAATTCGACCAGCACGACATCGCCATCGCGCTCGCCTTCCCAGCCGCCCGCAAACGGCGTCTCAAGCTGCGTCCGATATTGATCGACCATGGACGCCATGCGCTTTGATTGCAGCCGTTCCATGGCTTCGGGAATGATTTCGGGGTTGGCGAGAATATAATCGCGCACGATCCCCTCGACCTTGGCGCGGTCCATGTCGCCCATGGCCTGCGCCGCGCCGGGAGCGGAACTCGTCGCTGCTCCCTGCGTCATCATGAACGCCACCACGCCTGCAGCAGCAAGACAGGCCGTCGCGCCAATTGTCATCTGAAATGTCCTGTTCCGGTAAAAAGGCGTGCTGCCAGTGCTGGCAAACAAGGCCGAGAGAAGGGTTTTGAGCGCGGCGCCCTTGGACGGGGCGCCGCGTGTGGCTTCATCCCGCGCCGCCGCCGGGGACGCCGGGTCAGGCGTGGGGGCCGGCGATTCTGGCATGAACGGCTCCTTCACTGGGGGCGGTGGTGGGGGATCGATCTCGCCCGCGAACAAGGGTAGCGCTCCTTGCGCTGCAATATGCGGATGCACGGGCTTGGGCAATGCTTCTCGCACGTCCATCCCCTCGACCGCGACGCCCTCATCCTTCAACAGGCGCATAAGTTCCGATGGCACCGGCTCTGGCGACGCTTCATCGCGCGCGGCCTGCGTCAGCGCTTTCTGTTCAGCGGCCCGGGCCTGCCGTTCCGCGCGTTCGGCGCGACGCCGGGCCAGCACCTCTGCAAGGCGGGCCGACCGGGCCGAAGCGAAGGCAGCCGCGGCCTGTGCGCCTTTGGATGTCCCGCTTTTCACTGCCGCCAATAACGGCCGCGCCTTGGCCTGCGCCGCGTCAGCACCGTCGCGTGACACGGCGGCCGCCCGCTTGCCGCCTTCAGCCAGCCCAGCCCTCAGCCGCTCCGCCTTTTCCGGAAAATTCCGCGCCTCCACCCATTTGCGGGATTGCTCCACCCGACGCGGCATGTCGATCCGCTCCAACATGTCCCGGGTGCGGCCGGGCAGGGTCCGGGCAAAGGCGACGCCCATCTTCACCAGCGGCCGCGCCGCTTCGGCGATTCGCGTGAGAGTGGCCCCGGTCTGCGGCGCGGCGCTCTGCGGCACGCGACCCGGCCCGGCGGGTCCGCCGTTCTGCCCCTCCGGCGTCTTTTGCATCCAGCGATCGTCCCCCATGCCCGCGCCTATCTCTTCTTCTTGTTCCGGTCGGCCGCAACGCGCGCCACCATGGAGATATCCTGCGCCCGCAGCCAGTCGGGCGTGCCCTGTTTGATACCCACCATGGCGGCTTCGGCACTGCGCAGCGCCAGTTCGGGCTGTCCGGTCATCTGGTATCGCTCCGCCGTGGCCAGCGCCGCCCGCGCCGTGTCCCCCTGCCGCGCATAGACCACGCCAAGCTGATACCAGGCAAATGGATTATCCCTGTCCTTGTTCACCGCCGATTTCAGCACCCGCTCGGCCTCGGCAAGATTATCGTCATTCTCCGTAGCCACCAGCGCATGGCCGAGCAGCGCCGCGATCAGCGGTTGGCTGCCCGTTTCGGCGACGGCCCGGCGCAATGGCGGAATGGCTT
>CBHCMH010000484.1:0-2085 GCA_965974445.1 uncultured Rhizorhapis sp. | reverse complement strand
CCCGCAAGTCCCGGGTCATATTGATCAGGCAACCGCGGCCCTCTCCGCGATCGAACACACCGGTCACCCGGGATTCGCTCCGCACTCGACCCTCGACCGGCAAAGCTGAATGCGAAATCAGGGCCTGGCTGCCATGCAAGACCCCCGACAGTGTCACGCCGAGACCGATCATGTGCAATCGCGGCGCGGCGAGCACCGTTGCCATCGCCGGCAGCGTCCGGGCCGGAGGGAGCGGGCCAAGGTACTGGCGCGTCCAATCGTCAAAAGGATCGACGCCGCAACCGACGCTGAGCGCATAGAGACAGCTGTCCTTGCTGGTGTAGCTCTGCTCCATGGCGACCGGCGTCATGCCCATCAATTCTTCGTAGCTCTTGATCATGGCGTCTACCGGTTGTGGAACGTCGGTGGACGTTTCTCAAACACTGCGTCAAGCGCTTCGCGATGGTCTTCGGTCTCATGGGCAATGGTTTGAAAGGCACCGGCCATCTCGAGGTGGTGGTCCAGCGTGACCTGGCCGCTGTCTCGCAACAACCGCTTGGTCAATCGCAATGTCCTGCCAGGCATTGCGTCGATCCGTGCCGCTAGCTCGAACGCCGTTTCCAGCAGCGCACCATCTTCTGTGACACGTGAGACGAGCCCGATATTCCGCGCCTCCTCCGCTCCAATCTGCATTCCTGTAAATGCCATCTCGCTCGCCATGGAATAACCCACGATCCGGGGAAGGAACCACGCGCCGCCGTCGCCGGGAATGATGCCAAGCTTGATGAAGCTCTCAGCGAACACTGCTTTTTCCGAAGCGATCCGCATGTCGCACATGCATGCAAGATCAAGGCCGGCGCCAATTGCCGCGCCGTTCACCGCGGCAATTGTCGGCACCTCCAGATTGAAAAGCGCCTTTGGAATTCGGTGGATTGACCGGCGATAACTATCGCGCGTGTCGATGATGGTCTTGGCTGGCGCAAAGCCCGACCGATCGCGCATTTTCTTGATATTTCCGCCCGCGCAGAATGCCGAACCCGCACCGGTCAGGATCAGGACATTCACTGACGGATCACGCTCGATGGACTTGCAACGATCCTCGAACTCCTCACAGATTTCGACGGTCGACAGCGCATTGCGCTCGTCTGGGCGGTTCATCGTGAGAAGGACTATGCCGCCAGTTTTCTCGTAGAGCATGAAGTCACTCATAGCCTGCAACTCCGACAGGATCGCTCGCGCTGACGACTGCATCCCAAGCGCTGGGCATCGCCATTCCAGCCCGACCTACCGCGATCGCCCAGTACTTCTGATCGCCAAACTCTTCACTCCAGCGCCACATGTTGAGGCTGAGGCGGGCCAACGGGTATTCCAAGGTCACGCCCATCGCGCCATGGATCTGGTGAGCGAGCATCACGCCCTTCTCGACCGCACGCCCCGCTCGCAGCTTCGCGATGGCGATCGCCAATTTTCCTTCACCGGCATCCATTTTGGCACAGGCCATACGCGCAGCCGCCGCAGTCGCCACCGCTTCGCTCGCCAATTGCGCCAGCATGTGCTGCACCGCTTGGAACTTTGAAAGTGGCCGACCGAACTGACTGCGCTCCTGCGTGTAGCGGACCGCAAGGTCGAGCGCCCCTTGGAGCGCGCCAGCAATTTGCACCGCGCGCAACAAGGCACCGGCCTGTACCACGAATTCGCTTCCGGGTTCGGAATTCGCCACTCCGCCCGCCATGGCTTCGGCAAGCGGTGCAAGACTCAGAGATTTGCCTTCAGCCACCAGCACCCGCGCTGAGTTAGGCGCGGCGTCACCCTCAGAGTCCCCAGGCAAACCAAAGAAAATCGGTCCAGTTTCTGGAACAGAGCCGGCAGAGCAGACCAGAGCATTGGCAACCAGCGTTTCACCGAGCGGGATCGGCTCGCCGCATGCCGACGCATGTGCGAGCACACCGAACATCTCCGACCACCCAAGGTCGAAGCCTCCATCAGCATCGGGGCACATCGCCAGCGGCAAACCGAGTTCCTCGGCATGCGACCAGAGCGCAGCGTCAAAACCGTCACTATTTCCCGAGCGTTTGTTTGACGCTTCGGAGTACAGTCGAACGACCT
>CBHCMH010000483.1:0-2090 GCA_965974445.1 uncultured Rhizorhapis sp. | reverse complement strand
GCCACCGTCGAGGCGATCCTTCATGCCGCGCAGGACCATTGGGGCTTTGCCGAGGACATCGAGATCACGCTGGAGGCCAATCCGTCATCTGTGGAGGCGGCGCGCTTCGCCGATCTGGCGAAGGCGGGCGTCAACCGGGTGTCGCTGGGTCTTCAGGCGCTGGAGGACGAAGCGCTGCGCTTTCTGGGCCGGGCGCATGACGTGCAGGAGGGGCTGGCGGCGCTCGATGCAGCGCAGCGCCTATTCGGGCGGGTGAGCTTCGACCTCATCTACGCCCGCCCCGGCCAGAGCGAGGCGGCGTGGTCGGCGGAGCTTGCGCGCGCGCTGTCCTTCGGCACTTCGCATCTCTCACTCTACCAGCTCACCATCGAGCCGGGCACACGCTTTGAATCGATGGTCCGTAAAGGCGAGTTCACCCCCGCCGATCCAGACCATGCGGCCAACCTGTTTGAACTGACCCGCGCCGCGACGGCTGAGGCGGGCCTTCTTGCCTATGAGATCAGCAACCATGCCCGGCCGGGCGAAGAAAGCCGCCATAACCTCACCTATTGGCGCTATCAGGACTATATCGGCATCGGCCCCGGCGCGCACGGGCGGCGCGGCGGCAGGGCAAGCCAGCGGCGCAAAAAGCCGGAAAACTGGCTATCGGCGATCGCTCGCAATGGGCCCGGAATCGAGAGTGAAACGGCGCTCTCGGCGGAGGACCGGGCCGCCGAAGCGCTGCTGATGGGCCTGCGGCTGGATGAGGGTGTGGATCTGGCGCGGGTTTCCCGTCTTTCCGGGTTGGATCGGAACGCCTTGGTGGATGGCGATGCCATTGAGCGCCTTGCCACGCTTGGGCTGGTAAGGTTGGAGGGCGAGCGGCTGAAGGTGCTGGAGCCGGGGATGCTGTTGCTGGACGCGATATTGCCGGAGGTTGTCCGGTAGGAGGACATAGTTCCTTTTCGCCGTCATCCCCGCGAAAGCGGGGACCCATCTCCTGAGCCAACCACTTGATTTTACGTCGGGGATGGATTCCCGCCTGCGCGGGAATGACGAAAAACGTCTCGCCCCCTACCCCATCCCCTTGGCCTTCTCCATCGCCTCGGGAAAGCTCGAAGCCAAATATACCGGCGCTGCGGCGCCATGGGTCTGGATACGCGCCAGCCGTTCCAGCAGCCCCTGATCACGCGTGCACAGGATGACGGCGCTCCCCAGGCGCGCGCATTGGCGGCGGAGTTCGGCCAGCGCCACAAGGCCGCTGGAATCGAGATAGGGCACATCCTCCATGCGCAGGATGATCGCCCGGGGCGGGCGGTCGATGCGCTTGAGCACCTCGACCAGTTCACCCGCCACACCAAAGAAGAAGGGACCGGCGATGCGGAACACCTCGACCCCTTCGGGCAGGTTTTCGCGCTGGCCCGGCTCTTCCGCCAGATTGTCGGACACCGCGCTGATCTGAACCGTGCGGGCCATGCGCGCCATGAACATGAGGGAGGCCAGGGTCACGCCGACGCCGATCGCGACCGTCAGATCGACCAGCACGGTCAGCCCGAAGGTGATGAGCAGCACCGCCCGGTCGTCGGCCGAAATGCGCAGCAGGCTGATGAACCGTCCGGCTTCGCTCATGCCCCAGGCGACCATCAGCAGCACGGCGGCAAGCGCGGCCATCGGCACCAGCTTCATGAGATCGCTGGCGAAGAGAACGAAGAGCAGCAGCGCGACGGCGTGGATGATCCCCGCTATAGGACTCGTTCCGCCGCTGCGGATATTGGTGGCGGTGCGGGCGATGGCCCCGGTGGCGGGAAGGCCGCCGAACATGGCGGAACCAACATTGGCGACACCCTGCGCCACCAGTTCCTGATTGGAGCGATGCCGGTATCCGGTCATCCCGTCGGCAACCACAGCGGACAGCAAGGCCTCTATCCCGGCAAGAAAGGCAATGGTGAAGGCCGCAGGCAGCACATCGACCAGCTTCTGCGCGTCAAAGGCCGGAAGCGTGGGCATGGGCAATCCCGAAGGAAGGTCGGGAAAGCGCGAGCCGATCGTGGCGACATCTGCTCCCCCAAAGCGCACTGCCAGCGCCGCAAGGACGATGACGATCAGATAGG
>CBHCMH010000482.1:0-2093 GCA_965974445.1 uncultured Rhizorhapis sp. | reverse complement strand
ATGACCGGCTTGGGTGATGCCTCCAGCGATGCGATGACCTGCTGGAGCATGGGCTCGCGCTTGGGCTTGCCGAATTCGGTGATGTCGGCGCCCGCAAAGAAGGTTCGGCCCCGGCATGCCACGACGATCGCCTTGATGCTATCGTCGGCGAGGAACTGGCCAAGCGCCTTGTCGATCCCCTCCCGCACGGCGTGGCCAAGCGCATTTACGGGCGGATTGTCGGACAGGATGACGCCGACGTCGCCTGCTGTCGTGATGGAGATTTTCTCGTTGATCTGCGTCATGATCGGACTTCGGTCTGCCTTTGAATAGGGTGCGGCCAGAAAAAACCGCTGGTTACCCGCCCACAAGCCGTTGCAGCGCCCTTGCTGTCAAGAAATGGGCTGTCGGCGGGGTGACTAATCGTAAATGTGAACTCTGGCCGAACGGCGGCTGATTGCGTCGCCGTGGCGTGCCCTTTGTTCTATGTCATCCTCAAGAAGTTCGCGTGGGAGGCATTTCCGCGCCTTGTCTCATGGGAGCAAAGATGCAGTTCGACCTTTCTGAAGAACAGGGGATGTTCCGGGATTCGGTGGCGGCGTTCGCGCAGCGCCACCTCGCCAATGACGCGCTCAAGCGAGCCCACACGGACGATTATCCTTGGGAAATCGCGCGCCTGATGGCGGAGCAGGGTCTGCTCGGCATCACCATTCCGGAGGACAAGGGCGGCATCGGCGGATCGCTGATGGATGCGGTCATCGCCATCGAGCAGATCGCGGCGGCATGCCCGCGTTCGGCCGATGTGGTGCAGGCCGGGAATTTCGGCGCGATCCGCACCTTTGCCCAGTTCGCCAGCGAGCAGCAGCAGGCTGAGTATCTCGCGCCACTGCTTTCCGGCGACGGCCTGATCGCGGTGGCCATGACGGAACCCGATGCAGGGTCGGCGGTCACCGAGCTCACCACCACCGCAACGCCGGACGGCGACGGCTTCCGGGTGACGGGGCAGAAGATATTCACCACCCACGGCCTGCATGCCACGGTGTTCCTCGTCTATGTCCGCTATGGGCCAGGCACCGGCAATATCGGTTCGGTGCTGATCGAGCGGGGGCAGGAGGGCTTCACCTTCGGCAAGCCTGTGCGCTTCCTGTCGGGCGAGGAATGGAACCCGCTCTTCTTCGACAATGTCTATGTGCCGAAGGAAAAGGTTCTTCTGGGGCCGGGCGGCTTCAAGAAGCAGATTGCCGGCTTCAATGTCGAACGCATCGGCAATACCGCGCGCAGCCTGGCGCTGGGCCGCTACGCCTTCAATCAGGCGGTGGAGCACGCCAAGACGCGAAAGCAGTTCGGCCGCTATCTCTGCGAGTTCCAGGGTTTGCAGTGGAAGTTCGCGGAAATGAAGATCAAGCTGGATGCCGCGCAACTGCTGCTTTACCGCGCCGCGACCAATGCCGATGCGGGCTTTCCTTCGGCGGAGGAAACCGCGATTGCCAAGGCGGCGTGCAACCGCGCCGGTTTCGAATGCGCGAGCGAGGCGATGCAGATCATGGGCGGGGCCGGGTTCGGGGAGGACAGCCTTGTCGAATATTGCCTGCGCCGCACGCGCGGATGGATGATCGCGGGGGGCACGACGGAGATATTGCTCAATCGCATCGCGGAAAATGTGTTCGACCGGCGCTTCCCGCAGGGGCCGTCCTGACAACAGCATGCCCGCGCGCGCGAATAACGGTATAAAGATGTATAGGCAGAGGACGCAGCGATGAACGAAATGGCTGGAAAACCGCAGCGCACACCGGAGGATGACGAAGTACGGCCCGATTTCGTACCTGCCGCCGCTTACATCTCGCCCGAATATGTGCGTCTGGAAAAGGAACGGCTCTGGCCGCGTGTGTGGCAAATGGCCTGCCGCGAGGAAGAGATTCCCAATGCGGGCGACTATTACACCTATAATATCGCCGATGAATCCATCACCGTCGTCCGCAAGGAAACAGGCGAGATCGCGGCCTATTACAACAGCTGTCCGCATCGCGGCCGCCGCCTCACCTCCGGCTGCGGCAAGATGGGCCGTTTCCACTGCAAATATCATGGCTGGAAATGGTCGCTCGACGGCACCCCCG
>CBHCMH010000481.1:0-2098 GCA_965974445.1 uncultured Rhizorhapis sp. | reverse complement strand
CTTGGCAACCATCTGATGAGCCATTGGGAAATGTTCAAGCACCTGGTGGCCGGCGACGGCGAAAGCGCGGACGCGACCAAGGATTTTTACGACGAATATCGCTCGGTCTGCGACATGACCGCCGAATTCTATCTGCAGACCGTGCGAGAGGTGTTCCAGGAGCACAGCCTGCCCCGGGGCGCGTTTGAGCATCGCGGCAAGCGTATCGATCCGGGCGCCATTACCGATATCGGCGTCCTTGCCATCGAGGGTGAGCGTGACGATATTTCAGGAGTCGGCCAGACGAAGGCGGCTCTCACCATCTCGACCGGCCTGCCCGAAAGCCTCAAGAAATATTATCTGGCGGAAGGTGTCGGCCATTACGGCATTTTCAACGGCAGCAAGTGGCGCACCCGCATCGCGCCGGTAGTCGAGGAATGGATCGCCACGCATAACTGATCGGTGATTCGCGGGAGGTTTTCCGGAGCCTCCCGCGCTCCGTTCACCCCAGCAAATTCAGCGCAAACGCGCGGATGTGGTCCCGCATGTCCTCCCGCTCCAGCGCGAGTGCGAAATTCGCCTCGATATATCCGGCCTTCGACCCGCAATCGAATCGGCGGCCTTGGAACGTCACGCCGTGGAAGGGCTGGTTCCCGATCATCGCCGCCATGGCGTCGGTCAGCTGGATTTCGCCGCCCGCGCCCTTTTCCTGCCCCTCCAGCAGTTCCATGACTTCGGGCTGAAGGATATAGCGCCCCGCGATGATGAGGTTGGACGGCGCGGTGCCCGGCGCTGGCTTTTCCACCAGACCCCTTACCTGCGTCAGCGCTCCGTCGATAGCGCCGGGATCGAGCACGCCATAGCTCGATGTCTGCTCCATCGGCACCTCCAGCGCGCAGATGAGGTTGCCGCCGACCTTCTCATAGGCATCGACCATCTGTTTCATGCAGCCGGGGCTGCCGACCATGAATTCGTCGGGCAGGAACACGGCGAAGGGTTCATCGCCGACCATGTCGCGGGCGCACCAGACGGCGTGGCCCAGCCCCAAGGGCTCCTGTTGACGCACAAAGGCGGCATTGCCGGGCATCAGCCGTGTTGGGGCAAGCACCGACAGGTCCTTGCCGCGCTCTGTCATGGTATGCTCCAGCTCATAGGCAATATCGAAATGGTCCTCGATCACGCCCTTGCCCCGGCCGGTGACGAAGATCATCTGCTCGATCCCCGCCTCCCGCGCTTCATCGACGGCATATTGGATAAGCGGGCGATCGACCACCGGCAGCATCTCCTTCGGCACGACCTTCGTCGCGGGCAGGAAGCGGGTGCCAAGGCCGGCGACGGGAAACACGGCCTTGCGGATCTTTCTGAAGCTCATCAATGTTCCTTCTGATTTCTATTGCCGCCGCTCATCGGACGGCCATCACCCTTCCCGTTATGCCGGTCAAGCATGGCAGGGGCAATTATCCGTGGGAAGCAGCTACTTATCCGAAATAGCGACTAGATGATCGAATCGGGGGCCTCAAAGCGCCAGCAAGCGTTCCCTGCATGCATCGAGGCGGGATATCTCGCTTTCCAGTTCTCCGAGGCTGATGCCAATGACGTTGTTCTTGGCGTCCCGGCAGAGAAAAAGGCGCTCGTTGGTCCGCCCCCCTTCATCCGCGACCTGAAATCCCTGAATCACGAGCGTGCGGAACTTGTCGATCTGCTGGATCGCACGTTCGATTTCCGCGATTTCGATCAGTTGCACATTGTCGCGGCGGCAGCGCATGGAGACGATCGCACGCAGTTCGGCGAGCATTTTGGCCATTGTCGGTTTGGTTCGCGTCATGGCCGAGCGGATTTCGCCGGCCGCACTGCGCAGATCGGCGATTTTCTGCTCCAGTTGCGCCTCCAGCGTTCCCCAGGCGAAGACCAGTTGGCCAACCCCCCGCAGCTGGCTATCGAGCGGGCAAGATTCCTGCTCCTGATCCTTTTGGGTGATGCGTGCAGCCAAATGGGTCATGAAAGTTTTCCCGTCTGTATCCTCTCCGGAGCTGACGGTGGAAGAATCGTTGAATTCGAACATGATGTTGCGATCTCCCAAACGGCCCGTTTACGTCTTTTGTTCAGAACCATTAGGGCG
>CBHCMH010000480.1:0-2100 GCA_965974445.1 uncultured Rhizorhapis sp. | reverse complement strand
AGCGCGTGAATGGCCTTTGGGCGGTTGAGCCGGATGCGGCCAACGCCGTTTTCGACTGAGATCAGGACTTCATTGGTCATTCAAAGACTCGCTTCCGTTTGTTTCGAGCGAAGGTTCGAGCTTCGAGCTTGTCGAGAAGTCGAGAAAGGGGTTCTCGACAAGCTCGAACCGAACGGGGAAAAGCGGTCGCCTTCCACCCTCACCCCCGCAACATGTCCCGTGCAACGATCATCCGCATCACCTGATTGGTGCCCTCAAGGATCGAATGGACCCGCAGGTCGCGCCAGAAGCGCTCGATCGGATAATCCTGCAAATAGCCATAGCCGCCATGCAATTGCAGCGCGCGGTCGACCACAGAGGAGCCGGTGTCCGTCGCCAGCCGCTTGGCCATAGCGGCAAAGCGCGTCTTGTCCGGGGCATTCTCCGTCACCTTGACGGCGGCGGCATAGAGCAGCGTCCGCGCCGCCTGAAGCTCGGTTTCCATGTCGGCGAGCGTAAATTGCGTCGCCTGGAAATCCGCGATGGCCTGACCGAACTGCTTGCGGTCCCTGGTATATTGCACCGCTTCGTCCAGGCAGCGCTGAGCGCCGCCCAGCGAGCAGGCGCCAATGTTGAGGCGGCCGCCGTCAAGGCCCATCATCGCGATCTTGAAGCCGTCGCCTTCGCTGCCCACCAGATTTTCGGCCGGAACGCGGACGCCGTCGAAGTTCACCTGCGCTGTCGGCTGCGAGTGCCAGCCGAGCTTCTTCTCCTGCGCGCCGAAACTGACGCCGGGCATGTCCTTTTCGATGACAAGGCAGCTTATGCCCTTTGGCCCATCCTCGCCGGTGCGGACCATGACGACATAGACTTCATTTTCGCCGCCGCCCGAAATGAACTGCTTGGAGCCGGTGACGACATAATTGCCGCCGTCCCGGACCGCCTTGGTCTTGAGCGCGCCAGCGTCCGATCCCGCGCCCGCTTCGGTCAGGCAATAGCTCGCCATCCGGTCCATCGGGACGAGCGAGGGCAGATATTTGTCCTTCACCGCCTGGCCGCCGAACCGGTCGATCATCCATGACGACATGTTGTGGATGGAGATGAAGGCGCTGGTGGAGGGGCAGCCATAGGCCATGGCCTCCATGATGATAGCGGATTCAAGCCGTCCGAGGCCGATCCCGCCCGACGCCTCCGACACATATATCCCGCCAAAGCCAAGCTCCGCCGCCGCACGGATCGTGTCACGCGGAAAGATATGCTTCTCATCCCACTCCGCCGCGAAGGGCGTAATCGCGTCGGCGGTGAATTTGCGCGCCATATCCTGTATCGCGCGCTGGTCGTCAGTAAGGTCGAACTGGCTCAATTCCCTGCCCCGTCATTCGATGGCGCGAACAGCCAGGCCATGGCCTGTTCGCGCTCCGCTTGTGTGAAGATCTGCACATTCGCGTAAGGAATGAATCTCCTGGCCTGCAGCTTGTTCATCGTGCTGCGGGCAATGATGGCGTAACGCCCGCGATATTCCGCCATGATCCGTTCAAACAGCGCAGCAAAGCCAAGTCCAACCTCGATCGACTGGACCTGAAAATCCGCGCATTCGGCGATGACGCGGTAATCCCTGCGCATGGCGCAAATCGTGCGGTGCCGGGCAAGAAATTCAGCCTCGAATGCATGAAAAGTCTCCATCGACCAATAGCCGTTCTGGACAATGGTCATGAATGCGCGGTCGTCATCATAGGCAAACTGATAATCCACCGAACCCTGCCTCCCCGAAAAAGGGAGTCATAGCATCCTCAGCCCATTGTCGGAATCACGAACGCACTGTCGCCCGTTCCGCCGCCATCAGGCCAGCGCTGGGTGATGGTCTTCACCTTCGTCCAGAACTTCACACCCTCCATGCCGTGCTGGTTGGTGTCGCCGAATGCTGAGCGCTTCCAGCCGCCAAAGGTATGGTAGGCGACCGGCACCGGAATCGGCACGTTGATGCCGACCATGCCGACATCGACCCGCGCGGCGAATTCGCGCGCCGCATGGCCGTTGCGGGTGAAGATCGCGACGCCATTCCCATACTGGTGCTTGCTGGGCAGGGCGAGCGCTTCCTCGAAGCTTTCGGCGCGGACCATT
>CBHCMH010000479.1:0-2113 GCA_965974445.1 uncultured Rhizorhapis sp. | reverse complement strand
ATTCTGGGCCGCGTGCCGGGACATCGCGATACCCGATAGCCTTCGGCACAAACTCGATGTCTGGAAGGCGAGCGGGCAGATCGTGCTGGGGGATTCCGAATCCTATATGGAGCCCAGCTGGACAGCCATTTTGTTGGGCAACGGTGCCGTTCCGGCGCGTTACGCCGCGTCGGCTGATTTGCATCCGCTGGAGCAGATCCGCACGGGTCTGAAATTACGTCGTGAAGAGATCATGCGTTCGGCGCAGGCGGTCACTCCACATCAGGATTTCATTGATCGTCACTGCAAAGCCTCACAAACAAAACCTGCATAATATGGACTTTGGGCTCCCCTTCCTCGCGGCACGGTTCAGCAATGCTGTCGTCGTCCCGAAGGCCTTTTGAGCATGATGGAGATTATCGTGAACAACTGGATGAAAAATCGCTGGAAACTCCTGGCTTGCGCCGCTATCCTGAGCGTGCCGGTCACCACCGCCAATGCCAAGGTGGCAGCGCCGCAGACCATCTGGGCCAAGGCCGATGTCGATTATACCCAGTACCGCGCCGACGCGCTGGAATGCGGGATGCAAGGGCTGGCGGTGAACATCGACAATAGCGAGGAAGTGAAGACGCTGGCGCGCGCGTCCGAGCAACTGGAGGCGATAGACGCTTCCGCTCAGGCGGCCTTGAGCCTGGATGCCGGGCAAATGGGGCGGCAGGACAACAGCACCATTTACGTGCATAATGGCTTGGAGATCGCTTCGCGCAAAGCCGCCGAGCAGCAGGCGGTCATCGCCTCTACAAGGCCGGAGCAACAATATGCGGGCATCAAGGAAAAGATGTTCAAGGTTGTGCGCTCGTGCATGCTTCACCACGGCTATACCAAAATCGTCCTGACCGAAGATCAGCGCAACGAATATAGCGAGATGAAGGGCGGCGCCGATGCGCGGCGCGCCTACCTCCACGAACTCGCCAGCGATCCTCATGTGCTGGAAACCCAACGCCAAACTGTTGCGCAGTAAAGCCTGGCCGCACAGCTGACGGTACGCTTTACTTCTAGCGCGCCGTTGCTAATGATAGCGCTATCAAATATGACGGTTCGGGAGTGGGCGATGCGTCGGCGATTGTGGAATTACCTGGCTTGGATGGCGGCTCTGGCCTTGACAGTTTCGCCAATGGCGGCGGCGGCTCAGGACGAACAACGCCTCGCGCCGTCCAAGGACCCTGGGCGCATCGCCAACGGCCTGGCGCTGACGCCGCCCATGGGTTGGAACAGCTGGAACAAGTTCGCCTGCGACATCAATGAGGACGTCGTGCGCAAGACCGCCGACGCGATGGTTGCAAGCGGCATGCGTGATGCCGGTTATCAATATGTCGTCATCGACGATTGCTGGCACGGGCCGCGCGACGCCGACGGCTTCATCACCGCCGACCCAGTGAAATTCCCGTCGGGTATCAAGGCGCTGGCCGACTATATCCATTCCAGGGGCCTGAAGTTCGGCATCTATTCCGACGCCGGGAAAATGACCTGCGCCAAGCGGCCGGGAAGCCAGGGTCATGAATATCAGGACGCGTTGACCTACGCCCGCTGGGGCGTCGATTACCTTAAGTACGACTGGTGCTACACCGGCGTGCGCAGTGCCGAGGAGGCCTATGCGTTGATGGCCGACGCGCTGCACTCCACCGGCCGCGACATCGTCCTGTCGATCTGCGAATGGGGAAACAATCAGGCCTGGCTCTGGGGGCGGAAGATCGGCAATCTCTGGAGAACCACCGGCGACATCTGGGACTCCTTCGATCGCACCGATGCGAAATTCAGCTGGGCGCAAAACGTCCTTTCGATCATCGACTATAATGAGCCGCTATGGCCCTATGCCGGGCCGGGCCATTGGAACGACCCCGACATGCTGGAGGTCGGCAATGGCGGGATGAGCGCGACGGAATATCGCTCGCATTTCTCGCTGTGGGCGATGATGGCCGCGCCGCTGATGGCCGGCAACGACATCGCCAACATGGACGAAACCACGCGCTCGATCCTCCTCAACAAAGAGGTCATTGCGGTGGACCAGGACCGGCTCGGGGTACAGGGCCGGCGGGTCTGGAAAGATGGCGACCGCGAGGTGTGGGTAAAGCCG
>CBHCMH010000478.1:0-2116 GCA_965974445.1 uncultured Rhizorhapis sp. | reverse complement strand
GCCATCCAGTACATGGGAACAGCCCAGCGCGATGCCGTCGTCGCTTTCGGACAGGGCCGCCACCGTCCGCCAGCCGGTCTTGCGCAATTCAGCGGCGCGCGCGGAATCGTGGCCGACAGGTAGGAACAGCCGCTTGACCGGCTTGCTGCCAAGGCCCGCGTCGATCAGCGGGTCAGGGTAAAGCGAAAAGCCGATGGCCGGCTCCTGACGCCCGTCGGGATGCGCGATCATATAGGTGCCGCCGCGACCGACCTCTCCCACAAAACCCTCGGCGAAGAGCGAGAAGCCGAACCAGGTCTGATATTTAAAGCCATGGCGCTCGGTGGGGTCGAGGGTCAGGGTGATGTCCCAGCCGATCGGCTTGGCGATGGCGCGCAGCGCCTCCGTACGGCTCTTGAGCGCGCCGACGGCGTCCAGCGCCTCCAGCTTGTCCATCGCCGCGTGGAAGGGGCCGGTAGCCTCGATCAACGGCAGATAGGCGGCAGCACGCTCGCCCAACGCGACCAGAGCACCCGCGTCCTTGGCGTCCAGCGCGGCGCGAACGGCAGGGATGTCGTCGGTCGCCAGCGGCAGCTCCTTCGCGGCCAGCGTGTCGATGAGGTCGGGCAAAGTGAAATCGACGGTGATGCCCGAAAGGCCCGCCACCTCCAGCGCCTCAATGGCGACGGTCACGATTTCCACGGCGGCGGCGACGCTGTCGGTGCCGATGAGTTCAGCGCCCACCTGCGTCATTTCGCGCTCAGGACGCAGCTGATTGGAGCGCAGCTTGATGACGGGTCCGGCATAGCAGAGGCGCAATGGGCGCGCGGCCTGGCCGAGGCGCGTCGCGGCGATGCGGCCGATCTGCGCCGTCATGTCGGGGCGGAGCGCCAGCATGCGCTGCGACACCGGATCGACTACGCGCAGCAAATCCTGCGCGCGCGCGGATTGCAGCCGTGCGACGAGGGTCTGCTCGAACTCGGCCAGCGGCGGCATGACGCGCTGATAGCCATGGCTCGATACCGTATCCAGCACGTTGCGCACCAGCCGCGCGGACGCCTCCGCCTGCGGAGGCAGGCGGTCGCTTAGTCCTTCAGGGAGGAGGCCGGGCGGAATCTTGGTCATTGGCTTCCCTTTAGCGAAAAAGGCCCGCTAATCCAGCGCGGATTGGCGGGCCTGTTTCCCAAATCAGGGAAAGCGGAGCTGCTTCACCGTCTTCACGCCTTCAAGGCGGCAGATTTCCCACATCACCGGCTCCGCCACATCCTGATCCACGGACAACAGCAGGATCGCCTCGCCGCCCATGGCGCGGCGGCCGAGGTGGAAGGTGCCGATATTGACGGAGGCTGCGCCCAATGTAGTACCGACACGGCCGATGAAGCCCGGAACATCCTCATTGACGATATAGACCATCGTGCCCTTGAGATCGGCTTCCACCTTGATGCCGAACAGTTCGACGAGGCGCGGGGCCTTGTGGCCGAAGAGGGTTCCGGCGACGGAGTGTTCGCCCTTGGCGGTGGTGACGGTAACGCGCAGCAGCGTCTGATAATCGCCCTCGCGATCATGGCGCACTTCGCGCACGTCAAGGCCGCGTTCCTTGGCGAGATAGGGCGCGTTCACCATGTTGACGGTGTCGGAATAGACGCGCATCAGCCCGGCGAGCACCGCCGCCGTGATCGGCTTCTGATTGAGTTCGGCGGCATGGCCCTCGGTCTCGATGGAAAGGCCCTGGATTTCCTCACCCTCGAGCTGGCCGACCAGCGAACCCAGCTTTTCGGCCAGTTCCATATAGGGACGCAGCTTGGGCGCTTCCTCGGCGGACAGGCTCGGCATGTTGAGCGCGTTGGTGACGCCGCCCGACACCAGATAGTCGGCAAGCTGCTCGGCCACCTGGATCGCGACATTGACCTGCGCTTCGCTGGTCGATGCGCCAAGATGCGGGGTGGAGATGAAGTTGGGCGTGCCGAACAGCGGGCTTTCCTTGGCCGGTTCCTGCACGAACACGTCGAGCGCGGCACCGCCGATATGGCCGCTGTCGAGGCCCTCCTTCAGCGCTGCCTCATCGACCAGACCGCCGCGCGCGCAGTTGATGATGCGCACGCCCGGCTTGGTCTTGGCAAGGTTCTCGCGGGAGAGG
>CBHCMH010000477.1:0-2122 GCA_965974445.1 uncultured Rhizorhapis sp. | reverse complement strand
AGATCGCGGTCGGCCGCTCCGGGAGGTCAAGCAAGCGTTCGGCGGCGGCGAGGCCGGAACGATAGGTGAAAAGGCCGGGGACAATCAGCGCGGGATCGACTGCGATGCCGGCCGCAGTGAGCGCCGCCACATAGCCCTCCCGCCGCCGGCCGCTCGCGGTCTGGTCCGGGCTGCCCTCGATGAACCCGATCCGCCGGTGCCCAAGCGACAGAATATAATCCGTCATCGCCCGGGCCGCATCGAAGTCGTCTATGTTGACCGACGACATGCCTGCAACCGGAAAGCCCGAAGCGACCGCAACCGCCGGAATGCCTTCCTTGCGGACCAGTTCGGTCAATGCCGGGGAATTACACAGCGGCGGCGGTAGAATCAGTCCGTCGATCCGGTTCTTCAGCAAGCTCTTGACCGATTCGATTTCCCCACCCGCATCGCATTTTTCCACGATAAGCTGAACATCGTTGCGTCGCGCTTCGTCGAGCGTGCCCACCAGAAATTCGCTCAGATAGGCGGCGCTGGGGTTGCTGTAGAGGAGACCGATCCGCGTACCGCCGCCCCCGGCCAGTCGGCGCGCCGCGATATTGGGAGAATAATCGAGTTCGGCAATCGCCCGCTCGACCGCTTCGCGCGTCGCGGTCCGGACGTTCTTGCCGCCGTTGATAACGCGCGACACCGTCATCGGCGAAACGCCGACTCGCGCCGCCACTTCGCTGATTCTCACAGGGCTGCGGCGGCGCCTTGACGCGCGGACCAGATCATCGTCGTTCATCATGCAGGGGCCATCTATCATCTACTCTCGAATATGACCAGCGCACGGCTGTGACACAAGAGAAACGCACATAAGCCCGATTTAGTCTTGATAGCGCTCCCATTCAATATGTATGAGGAATGAGAGCGAAGAAGAACCGCAACGGGAGAGCGAGTAAAATGTTGTTGAATCGCAGGCGAACCGCGCTGCTTGGCGCCTCATTGATAGCCGCGACTCTGGCGCTCGTGACACCATCGGCCCCGGCGCAGCAGGTCCAGCCGGGCACCGCTAACCCCGCGCTTTGGCCCGAAGCCAAAAGCCAGGGCCTGATCGACGCGAAGACCGAAGCCCGCATCACCGCCCTGCTGAAGCGCATGTCGCTCGAGGAAAAGGTGGGGCAGATGATCCAGGCCGACACGGCGTCGGTCAAGCCGGAGGACCTTCGCAAATATCCGTTGGGCTCGATTCTGGCGGGCGGCAGCTCGCCGCCGGTAAACGCGCCTGACCGGTCTCCCGCCGGGCCGTGGATCGAGACGGTCCGCGCCTTCAACACTGTCGCGATGGAAAAACGGCCCGGCCATGTGCCCATCCCGATCATGTTCGGGATCGACGCGGTGCACGGTAACAATAATGTCGTTGGCGCGACCCTCTTCCCCCACAACAGCGCCCTTGGCGCCACGCATGATCCCGAGCTGATACAAATGATCGGCGAAGCGACCGCGCGGGAAACCGCCGCAGCGGGCATTGACTGGGCATTTGCACCTACGCTCACTGTGCCCAGGAACGACCGCTGGGGCCGGGCCTATGAGGGCTATTCCGAGGACCCCGAGCTGGTCCGCGCCTATTCCGCCAAAATGATCCAGGGCCTTCAGGGCGCGCCCGGGAAGGGCAAGCTGCAGAAGGGCTATGTGTCGGCCAGCGCCAAGCATTTCCTGGGCGACGGTGGCACCACGAACGGGATCGATCAGGGCAATACCGAGATTCCCGAAAGCGAACTGATCGCCCTTCATTCCGTCGGCTACCCACCCGCCATCAATGCCGGCGCCCGCACCATCATGGCGAGCTTCAACAGCTGGCAGGGCGTAAAGATGCATGGCAACAAGAGCCTGCTGACCGGCGTGTTGAAGGAACGCATGGGCTTTGACGGGTTCATTATCGGCGACTGGAACGGTCATGCGCAAATACCCGGCTGCACCGCCACCGACTGCCCGGCAACCTTCAATGCCGGTCTCGACATGGCAATGGCGCCCGATAGCTGGAAGGGTCTGTTCGAAAACACATTGAAGCAGGTGCGCGAAGGCGTGATCCCGATGGCGCGAGTAGACGATGCGGTGCGCCGCATTCTGCGCGTCAAGTTCAAGGCCGGCCTGTTCGATC
>CBHCMH010000476.1:0-2123 GCA_965974445.1 uncultured Rhizorhapis sp. | reverse complement strand
GGCCACCGCCGCCCTTGCCGCCCAGGGCCTCAACGCCGGCGCGGACGAGATCGACCGCGCTGTGGCTCGACGTCAGGTCGTCGGTCACGCCGACCGCGATGGATGCGCGGCCTTCCATCACCGCGATGATGGCGCTGATGCCGCTGCCGAGCCTCTTCTTGTTCTCATCGATCAGGCCTCGCAATTCCCTGGGGTCCAGACCTTCGATCACCTGCCCCAGAAAACTGACATTGCCGACCTGTTCGGGACCGGCCGCTTCAGCGCCTTTTTCGCGTCCGCCAGTTCCCGTTCCAGCTTGCGCCGTTCCTCGACCAAGGCGGCGATGCGCGCGGGCACATCGTCGGGCGCCGTCTTGAGGGCGGCGGCTGCCTGCTTCAACTTGTCTTCGCGGTCGGAGAGCCAGAGGCGCGCGGCCTCCCCGGTCAACGCCTCGATCCGCCGGATGCCGCTGGAAACTGCGGATTCGCTGACGATCTTGAAAAGCGCGATGTCGCCGAGCGCGGACACATGGGTGCCGCCGCACAGCTCCACCGAATAATGCTTGTCCGTTGTGCGGCCCATGGAGAGAACGCGCACCTCGTCGCCATATTTCTCGCCGAACAGCGCCATCGCGCCTGCCTCTATGGCATCATCGGGCGTCATCAGGCGGGTCGTCACGGCATCGTTGCCGCGTATCTGCGCGTTCACGTCAACCTCGATCTGCGCGATCTGGTCGGGGGTCAGCGCCTCGGGGTGGGAGAAGTCGAAACGCAGGCGGTCGGGCGCGACCAGGCTGCCCTTTTGCGTCACATGACCGCCAAGGCGCTCGCGCAGGGCGGCGTGGAGCAAATGCGTGGCGCTGTGATTGGCGCGCACGCGGTTGCGGCGCTCGACATCAACGGAAAGATGGATGGTGTCGCCCACGGCGATCTTCCCCGCCTTGATCGCCGCGTGATGCGCATGAAGGCGGCCGAGCGGCTTGGCCGTGTCAGTGACCTCAGCGGCCAGACCTTCGGGTGACGACAGGGTTCCAGCGTCGCCCATCTGGCCGCCGCTTTCGCCGTAAAAAGGGGTCTGGTTGGTGACGATGACGACGCTCTCACCCGCCACCGCGCTGTCCACGCTTTTGCCCTCGCGCACTAGGGCGACAACCTGCCCCTCCCCTTGCGTCGAGGTGTAGCCGGTAAATTCCGTGCTGCCCGCATTTTCGGCAATGTCGAACCAGATTTCGTCCGACGCCTTTTCCCCCGACCCCTTCCAGGCAGCGCGGGCCGCGGCTTTCTGCTGCGCCATGGCGGCGTCGAAGCCGGCGCGATCGACACCTAGAGATTGCGCGCGCAGGGCGTCTTCGGTGAGGTCATAGGGAAAGCCGAACGTGTCATAGAGCTTAAACGCCGTCTCGCCGGGCAGCGTATCGCCCGCCTGCATTCCCGCCGTCGCTTCGTCGAGCAGCTTCAGCCCCTTGTCGAGGGTCTGGCGGAAGCGGGTTTCCTCCCGCAGCAGCGTTTCCTGGATAAGCGGCTGTGCGCGGATAAGTTCAGGATAAGCCCCGCCCATTTCAGCAACCAACCCGCCGACAAGACGATGCATCAACGGCTCGCTCGCGCCCAGCAGATGTGCATGGCGCATGGCGCGGCGCATGATGCGGCGCAGGACATAGCCGCGCCCTTCATTGGCAGGCAGTACGCCATCGGCAATCAGGAAGCCCGAGGAACGCAGATGATCGGCGATGACGCGGTGGCTGGCCTGGGTCGCGCCGGTGATCGCCGTCTTCGTCAGCTCGCCCGATTCCTCGATCAGCGCCTTGAAGGTGTCGGTATCATAATTGTCGTGTACGCCCTGCAGCACCGCCGCAATGCGCTCCAGCCCCATGCCCGTGTCGATGCTGGGTTTGGGCAGGGACACGCGATCGCCGCCAGGCTGCTGGTCATATTGCATGAAGACCAGGTTCCAGATCTCCACGAAGCGGTCCCCATCCTCCTCCGGAGAACCCGGAGGGCCGCCCCAGATATGGTCGCCATGGTCATAGAAAATTTCGGAGCACGGCCCGCAAGGCCCGGTATCGCCCATCGACCAGAAATTGTCGGACGTGGCGATGCGGATGATCCGATCTTCGGGCAGGCCGGCGATCTTGCGCCAGTGGC
>CBHCMH010000475.1:0-2126 GCA_965974445.1 uncultured Rhizorhapis sp. | reverse complement strand
GTGCCATGAGCGCCAATGCGCGGCTCGCCCAGAACGCGCGCGCCCTTGGCTTCCAGTTCCGCCTTGGCCGCATGAATGTCGGGCACCTCGAAGCAGACATGATGCTGGCCGCCCAGCGGGTTCTTTTCGAGGAATTTGGTGATCGGACTATTCTCGCCCAGCGGTTCGATCAGCTCGATCTGGCTGTTGGGCGTATCGACGAAGCAGACGCGCACCCCCTGCGGCGGCAAGTCGAACGGTTCATGCACCTTGGTCGCACCGAGCAGGTTCACGTACATCTCGACCGATTTCTCGATAGACGGCGTCGCGACGCCGACATGGTTCAACCGGCCGATGCTCATCAGAGTTTCTCCACGATCATGGCAATGCCCTGCCCGCCGCCGATGCACATGGTGCAAAGGCCGTATTTCCCGCCAATGCGTTCCAGCTCATATAGCGCCTTCACGGTCAAAATGGCACCCGTCGCGCCGACCGGGTGGCCAAGCGAAATGCCGCTGCCGTTGGGATTGACCTTTTCGGGGTCGAAACCAAGCTCCTGAGCGACGGCGCAGGCTTGCGCGGCGAAGGCCTCGTTGCTTTCAATGACGTCAATGTCGGAAAGGGTGAGCCCGGCCCGCTTCAGGGCGACCGGAACGGCCTTGACCGGCCCTACGCCCATGATGCTGGGTTCAACGCCCGCATGACCCCAGGCAATGATGCGGCCCATGGGCTTCAGGCCCTTTTCATCGACAGCCTTCTGCGAGGCGATGACGACTGCCGCCGCGCCGTCATTGATGCCGGATGCATTTCCGGCGGTAACGGAACCTTCCTTGTCGAACGCCGGGCGCAGCTTCGCCATCTCCTCAAGGCTGGCGTCAGCGCGCACATGTTCGTCCGTGTCAAAGACGGTGACGCCCTTGCGCGTCTTGATTTCGACCGGGAGGATTTGTGACTTGAAGCGGCCTTCCGACTGCGCGCGAGCGGCGCGCTGGTGGCTCACAATGGCGAGGGCATCCTGCGCTTCGCGGGTAATGCCGTGCTTCTTCGCCACATTGTCCGCCGTAATGCCCATGTGGGTGCCTTCGAACGGATCGCTCAACACCGTCAGCATGGCATCGACAGCAGTGGTATTCCCCATCTTCGTGCCCCAGCGCGCGCTGGTCAGCACATGGGGCGACCGGCTCATGCTTTCAGCACCGCCTGCGACCGCGATATCGCATTCCCCCAGCGCGATCATCTGAGCCGAAGAAATGATCGCCTGCATGCCCGAACCACAAAGGCGGTTGAGGGTCAGCGCGGGCGCTTCGATGGGAATTCCCGCTTCGATTGCCGAAACGCGGGACAGGTAGGCATCCCTGGGCTCGCTCTGGATCACCTGCCCCATGACGACATGTTCGACATCGTTGGCGGCAATCCCGGCACGCTTTACGGCTTCTTCGATGACCAGCTTGCCCAGCGTGGAAGGCGCGAAATCCTTCAGGCCGCCGCCAAAATCGCCGATCGCGGTACGGACAGCGGAAAGGATGTAAACGGGTTCTGTCGTCATGGTCTGGTCAATCTCTTTGTCTCGTCATTCCGGCGAAAGCCGGAATCTCTCAAGGTAAAACGCCGCGTTCCCCACAGGGAGATCCCGGCTTTCGCCGGATGACGCGCTCTGGCGCCGTCACAACGGAATATTGTCGTGTTTCTTCCAGGGATTTTCCAGCGACTTGTTCCGCAGCTTCCGCAGCCCTAGCGCGATGCGCCGCCGGGTCGAGTGCGGCTGGATCACCTCGTCGATAAAGCCCTTGCTGGCGGCAACGAAGGGGTTGGCGAAGCGCGCCTCATATTCCTTCGTCCGCTCGGCAATCTTGTCCGGGCAATCCATGTCCTGACGGAAGATGATTTCCACCGCCCCCTTGGCCCCCATCACCGCGATTTCGGCGGTCGGCCAGGCATAATTGAGGTCGCCGCGCAGATGCTTTGACGCCATGACGTCATAGGCCCCGCCATAGGCTTTTCGCGTGATGACCGTGATCTTCGGCACCGTCGCTTCGGCATAGGCGAAGAGCAGCTTGGCCCCATGCTTGATGATGCCGTCATGCTCCTGACCGACACCTGGAAGGAATCCCGGCACGTCAACGAAAGTGATGATCGGAATGTTGAAC
>CBHCMH010000474.1:0-2127 GCA_965974445.1 uncultured Rhizorhapis sp. | reverse complement strand
ATTCCCGCTGACTGTCGGACAGCGGACTGTCCGAAATCAGGAGTGAGCCTTTGGCAGGCCAACGACAGAAAAGTTGCGCAGAGCCGCCTCACCCGACTCGCGCTGTCGGTTCGGCTTCCTCCCCAACCTCACACGCCTCCGCCGTGCGGCGCACAGCCTGCGCCCTTAATCCACCAGCCAATGCAGCCTTTCGCAGCGCGCATTGCCATGGTTTCGCGCATGGATTAGGTAGCGCTATCATAATCGCGCAAGCGGGAGAGAATGGCGATGCGAATGGGATCAATTCTGGTGCGGATCGGGTCGGTTCTGTTGGGACTCACCATGATGGCGGCGTCGGCTCAGGCGGGGCAGTGGCCTGGCGGCAAGAAGCTGGCCGTGGTGCTGACCTATGACGATGCGCTGTCCTCGCATCTCGACATTGCCATTCCCGCGCTCGATGCGGCGGGCCTCAAAGGAACATTTTTCCTGACCGGCAGTGCATTGGTTCCGGAGCAGATCGGGCGCTGGCGGGTGGCGGCGGTGGAAGGGCACGAGCTTGGCAACCACACCATCCGCCACGCCTGTCCGCAGGCCAATTATCCGCCCGCGCGGAAGCTCGACACCAGTGATGCCTATGTTGTCGAGATGATGATCGACGAAATCCGGACGATGAACACCATGCTGACGGCGATCGACGGGAAGCTGCAGCACGGCTTTGCCACGCCATGCGGCCAGCATCTGGCCGGAGGCGTGGACTATCTCCCTGCGCTGCGCGACAGCAACCTGGTGCTCTATACTCGCGGCGCCTCGCCGGGGGCCGCCCCGCAACTCGATCCGATGAATGTGCCGTGCGACTGGTTCGACGAGAAGGCAACGGGCGCCGATATGATTGCCACGGTCGAGAAAGCCGCGCAGGAGGGCGGTCTGCTGGTTCTGGGCTTTCATGGAGTCGGCGGCGACTATTTGCGGGTGTCCGCCGAGGCGCACGCGCAGCTCCTTGCCTATCTCAAGGACCGTTCGGACACCATCTGGGTGGCGCCTTTGGCGACGGTGATGGAGTATGCCGCCAGTGAGGTCGGAAAGTAGAATTTTTCTGTTGTGGAGCGGATAACTCCTACCCGAATGCATTGATGCCGACGCATATCCGTCGTCCCTGCGAAGGCAGGGACCCCGCTTTTTCTCGGCGATATCAATACAAGGAAGCTAGGTCCCTGCCTTCGCAGGGACGATGAAATTTTGCCCTCAAATCCAGGTTTAATCCACCGGGCAGTTCAGTTCCTCCTCGGTACAAGCCACCGCAGTCGCGCCGCCAGCGGCCGCGAGCAGGGGGACGCAGGCTGAGGTGGCGAAGCCTGCCAGAAGCGTGAGCGCCAATATTATCGTCTTCACCGGAACCGTTCCTTCCGTGTCATCATCGTTACCCTGAAACAACGATTCAGGGGGGCGGGGGTTCCGGGTTTGGGTGTGGTTGGATATGGGGGGTGGGTCTATTGAGACCTTCTCCCTTGATGGGAGAAGGATACGAAGCCTTAGCGACGCAGGAGCTTAGCCGAAGTTGGATGAGGGTGAGCGGCCCTTGATGGCCGCGCGATTGAGCGCAATCGCTTCACCCTCACCCAACTGCGGCTAGGCGGCAAAGCCGCCAAGCCTGCGTATCCCTCCCCCATCAAGGGGGAGGGTTTTATGTCCGCTCATACCCAAAACGGCGGTCAGCCCTTCACCTCTACCCCGAACAGATCATGTTCGTCGGCGTCCTCGATCAGGACGTTGACGATGTCGCCGGCCTTCAACCCATGGGCATCGCGCAGGTGGACTTCGCCGTCGATTTCCGGCGCGTCGGCCTGTGACCGGCCGGTGGCACCGCCTTCATCGTCCGCCACGTCGATGATGACGGGCAGGGTGCGGCCGATCTTTGCCTGCAGTTTCGCCGCGCTGATGGCGGCGGTTTTCTCCATGATGCGCTGGTAGCGTTCTTCCTTCACCTCTTCCGGTACGGGGTTGGGCAGGGCGTTGGCCGCCGCGCCCTCCACGGGTTCGAAGCGGAAGGCACCGACGCGGTCGAGCTGCGCTTCGTCGAGCCAGTCGAGCAGATACTGGAAATCCGCCTCGGTCTCGCCGGGAAAGCCGACGACGAAGCTGGAGCGGATG
>CBHCMH010000473.1:0-2151 GCA_965974445.1 uncultured Rhizorhapis sp. | reverse complement strand
TGAAAAATGGGTCATCGCGCCCAATCGCGCCATTGTCGATCGTCTCCGGGATCGCTGCCCCGGCATTCCGATCATCGGTTTTCCCAAGGGCGCGGGGGCCAAGCTTGCCGCTTATGCGGAGGGGACCGGCGTCGATGCCATCGGCCTTGATGAAACCATCGATCCCCATTGGGCCAATGCGGTGTTACCGAAAGCTTTGCCGGTGCAAGGCAATCTTGACCCCTTGGCCCTCATCGCTGGCGGTGAAGCGCTTGAAAAATCGGTTGAAAATATCTTGTCGGCCTTTGCGGATCGCCCGCATATCTTCAATCTAGGCCACGGCATTCTGCCGGATACGCCCATCGCTCATGTTGAATTGCTGCTCGATTTCGTCCGCAAGGAGCGTTCATGACCGGTTTTCTTGGCGCCGCCTATCCCTGGGTTCTGGCAGGCCATGTCATTTTCGTCATCTTCCTGATGGCGAGCCTGTTCATGATGCCGCGTTTCTTCATCTATCACCAGCAGTGCGCTCCCGGTTCGGACGAGGATGAAAAATGGATCGGGCGCGAGGCCCGGCTGCGCAAGATCATCCTCAACCCGTCCCTCATCATCGTCTGGGTCTTCGGCCTGATGCTGGCATTCAATGTCGATGCCTGGTCGCAGGGGTGGTTCCACGCCAAATTCCTGTTCGTGCTGATCCTCTCAGGCTATCATGGCTGGGTCGTCGGCTATTCGAAAAAACTGGCCAAGGGCCTTCATCCCCTGGGCGACCGCAAGCTCCGGATGCTGAACGAAGTCCCCGGCATCATGGCGGCCGTCATAGTCGTCCTGGTGATCGTCCGGCCGTTCTGAATGTCGATACAAATGTTTACACGCACGTGATTTTCTTGTATCGCGAATGTCGATACAGGAGGCGATGATGCGAGTTCATGTAAAGAAATGGGGCAACAGTGCCTCGGTACGAATTCCGGCATCCGTGATGGCGGCTGCTGCGCTCCACATCGATCAGGAAGTGGACGTGCGGGAGGAAGAGGGCAGGGTTGTCATCGAACCTGTTCTGGTTCCGGCCTATGATCTTGATTCTCTGTTGGAAAAAATGACTCCCGATACTTTTCCCGAGGAAGTGGATTTCGGATTGCCGGCCGGCAAAGAGGTCTGGTGAATGGCCTATGTTCCGGAGGCTGGCGATATCGTCTGGCTGCAATTCGATCCGCAGGCGGGCCATGAGCAAGCCGGGCACAGGCCGGCGCTTGTACTCTCGCCCGCCCGCTATAATGGCCTGCGGGGCATGATGATCTGTTGCCCGATGACCTCCAGGATAAAGGGCTATCCGTTCGAGGTTGTGGAAAGCCAGGATCCACCGAGCGTCGTCCTTGCCGATCAAGTGAAAAATCTGGACTGGCGCGCGCGGCGAGCCACCAGGAAGGGCAGGATTTCGGCGCGTGCCTTGGCTGAAGTCCAGGCAAAGATAAAGGCGCTGCTGACATTATGATGCGCCAGCCTCCAGATCTCGACGCCGCCCCGCCCCTAATGCCCGTTGACTAAAGCCAAGGTCCGGCGTAACGCAGGCGGCACTTCCTTTGCCGTTCGTGCACGAGAATCCCTTTCCAAATAGCGCGAACCGGCCCTCCACAAAATCATCCCAGTTGCCGGAAATACACGCATGCACTTGAAAGAGCTGAAGAGAAAAACACCTGCCGACCTTGTGTCCATGGCCGAGGAACTGGGGGTGGAAGGGGCATCGACGCTGCGCAAGCAGGACCTGATGTTCGCCATATTGAAGGCTGAGGCTGAAAATGGCGAGCAGATCATGGGTCTGGGCACCATCGAAGTGCTGCCCGACGGCTTCGGTTTCCTGCGTTCGCCGGAAGCCAATTATCTCGCCGGTCCCGACGACATCTATGTCTCGCCCAATCAGGTCCGCAAGTTCGGCCTGCGCACTGGCGACACGGTTGAGGGCGAAGTGCGCGGTCCCAAGGACGGCGAGCGCTATTTCGCGCTGACCAAGCTCACAGCGGTCAATTTCGACGATCCCGAGGTGGTCCGCCACCGCGTCAATTTCGACAATCTGACGCCGCTCTATCCCGATGAAAAGCTGCGGCTCGACACGCTCGACCCGACCGTCAAGGACAAGTCGGCGCGCGTCATCGACATCATCGCGCCCCAGGGCAA
>CBHCMH010000472.1:0-2156 GCA_965974445.1 uncultured Rhizorhapis sp. | reverse complement strand
CCCTACGGCTATCTCTACGTCCGCAAGAGCGATGCCGGGCCGGCGCGCTACGAAGTTTTCGAGGCCGAAGCGGCGGTGGTGCGCGAGGCCTACGCCTGGTACACCGCGGAGGGCCTGAGCATCGGGGCGATCACGGCGCGGCTCAACGAGCGCGGCGTACCGACGCGCAAGCAGGGCTCCCGCTGGGAGCGCTCGACGGTTTGGGCCATGCTGCGCAACCCGGCCTACAAGGGGCGGGCCTGCTTCGGCAAGACGCAACTGGCCCCACGTCAGCGCATCACCCGGCCGCTGCGCCAGCGCGGCGGCTTCGCGTCGCGCAACAGCGCCAGCCATGAGCAGCCGAAGGCGCACTGGATCGAGATCCCGGTTCCGGCCCTGGTGACGGAGGAGACCTTCGCGCTGGCCGAGGATCTGCTGGAACGCAACAAGCGCACATCGCCGCGCCGGACCGTCGAGCTGACATTGCTGCAGGGCATGGTTTCGTGCCGCAAGTGCGGCTATGCGCTGTATCGGACCTCGACCCGGTCGAGCGCGCGCAAGATCAATTACTACCGCTGCCTGGGATCCGACCGTTACCGCCACCTGCCCGGACCCGTGTGTGATACCCGGCCGATCCGCCAGGACCTGCTGGACGATCTGGTCTGGACCGAGGTGCGGCGCCTGCTGGAGGACCCCGCGCTGATCGGGCAGGAAATTGACCGCCGGCTCGACGCGGCCCGAACCACCAGCCCGACGCGCCGTCGTGAGGCCGAGCTGGATCGCGAAGTGGCCCGCCTGCGCCAGAGCATGGAGCGTCTGCTGACCGCCTACCAGGAAGACCTGCTGTCGCTCGACGACCTGCGCCGCCGCATGCCCGGCCTGCGCCAGCGCGAGCAGAGCCTGCAGGGCGAACTGCAATCCTTGCGGGATCGGGCGGCCGACGAGGCCGCCGTGCTGCGGCTGACCGAAACCCTGGCGAGTTTCCTGCAGCGTCTGCGCGGGACGGCCGAAACCCTCGACATCGCTGAACGCCGGAAGATTCTCCGGCTGCTGGTCAAGGAAGTTCTGGTCGGCGACGACAGCATCACCATTCGCCACTCGATCCCGATCCCCCGTGATCCGGACGATGCAGGCGGGGCCGCGGGCACCACGCTCGGCCGATCATCGCCTGCGTCCCCATGTTATCCTTTGCGTTCGGGGTGTCGTCAGTCCCGTTCTGGCCAATCTCTTTCTGCACTACGCGTTCGATGCCTGGATGGCCCGGACGTACCCGGGTGTTCCCTGGTGTCGCTATGCGGATGATGGACTGGTGCACTGCAAGACGGAACAGGAGGCGCAGGCCGTCATGGCAGCGCTGAATACCCGGCTTGCGGAGTGCGGCCTTCAGATGCATCCAGACAAGACACAGATTGTATACTGCAAGGACGGAAGCCGTAAGGGAACATATCCGAACACGAAGTTCGACTTCCTCGGGTATACCTTCCGACCGCGGGTCGTGAAGAATCGCAAGCGGAACAGCCTGTTTGTGAGCTTCACTCCAGCGGTCAGCGCAAAAGCTCTGAAGGCCATGCGGGAAACCACGCGGCGGCTGAACTACCGAAATCGAACGGATCTGAGCCTGCAGGACATTTCCCGGCTGCACAACCCCGTCCTTCGGGGGTGGATAGCCTATTACGGGAAGTTCTCTCCTTCAGCGATGTATCCGGTCTTCAGGCACTTCAACAAAACGTTGGTGGCCTGGGCGATGCGGAAGTATCGACGGTTCAAGGGGCACAAGACGCGGGCGGGCCGCTTCCTGGAAGGGGTGGCGGAGAACCAACCGCATCTGTTTGTACACTGGCAACGTGGAATGGTTGGCGCGTTTGCTTGATGGGAGCGGTGTGAGTCGAGAGGCTCCCGCACCGTTCTGAGAGAGGCCGGGGGTGAAATTCCTCCGGCCTACTCACCATGAAACCTTCAATACGCTCAAGAACCAGGGCTATCATTTCGAACATAACTATGGACATGGGCAACAGCATCTCGCCACCGTCCTGGCCATCCTGATGATGTTGGCCTTTCTGGTCGATCAAATCCAGCAACGCCGTTGCCAATTGTTTCGCCAATTGTGGAAAGGATTGGGGACAAAGTCCAAACTCTGGGCCTCGATGCGCAATCTCTTCAGTGTCCTCATTTTTAAT
>CBHCMH010000471.1:0-2156 GCA_965974445.1 uncultured Rhizorhapis sp. | reverse complement strand
GCTTGTCCCCCGGCCGGAAGGCGGCTGCGCCAGAGTTCGCGGCCCGTCGCGCTTTCATAGGCCCTCAGGTAACGGTCCTGCGCGGCGGCGATGAAGAAGATCCCGCTGGAGAGCGCAACCGATCCGCCGGTATTGAACACGCCGATGGGAAGCGGAAGGCCCGCCTTCATGCCCAGCGGCCCGGTATCGCTCGATGTCCCGAAAGGATGCTGCCAGATGATCTTGCGGGTCTTGAGGTCGATGGCGCTGATCCGGCCCCATGGCGGCTGGATGCACGGGACGAACAGGGGGGAGAGGAACGGAACAGCCTGCGCGGCATAGGGTGTCCCCACTTGCGGCAGCCCGGCCTCCGCGCCGCTTTTCGTTTCGGGCGATCCACGGCTGGCCTGGCCAGATCCGGTCGAATTGGGCGCCCGGCTCAGCCCCATCCTGTCCGCCTCGGCACGGGGTATGAGCGTCGTCTTGAACGGCGTGTGGCTGGTATTCACGATGAGAATGCCGCGTTGCTGGTCGATGGTGACGCCGCCCCAGCTGACCACGCCCGCACTTCCGGGATAGGATATGGTTCCCTCCATCGACGGGGGTGTGAGCGGGCCTTCATAACGCAACTGGCGATACTTGATCCGGCAGATGAGCTGGTCGATGGGCGTCATTCCCCATGCGGACGCTTCGGTCAGTCGAGATCCAACCAAGCTTGGCACGCCCACCGAATAGGGCTGCGTTGGGGCAGTGAAATCGCCCGGCACGGCGCCGCTCGGGGCGGGACGTTCGTCGATGCGGGTCAGGGGCTTGCCGGTCAAACGGTTCAGGACGAACAGTTCGCCCCTTTTCGTCGGCTGGACCAGCGCGGGGACATTGCCCCTGCCCGTCGGAAAATCGACGAGGCTGGGCTGCGCGGGCAAATCCTGATCCCACAGGTCATGGTGAATGGTCTGGAACTCCCACCGCAACTGGCCCGTCCGCGTGTCCAGCGCCACCAGCGCACTGCCGAACCGTTCCATCACCGGCTTGCGCCCTCCGCCGAAAAAGTCGGGCGTGGGGTGGCCCAGCGGGACGAACAGCAGATTATTCTGCGCGTCCGCCGTCAGCGGAGCCCAGGCATTGGGCGTGCCGCGCGCATAATCCCCCGCATCGGGATCGTCGCCATTGATCTCGGCGCGATCGTCGGCGCCCAGATCCCAGGCCCAGGCGAGCTGTCCGGTGACGGCATCGAACGCCCGGATGACGCCCGACGGCTCTCCCACTTCCGCGCCATCCATGACATTGGCGCCGACGATCACCTTGTCGTCCACGACCAAGGGGGCGGAGGTGGTGAAATAATAGCCCGGACGGACGCGGCCGAGTCCTTGCTTGAGATCGATGCGCCCGCCCTCCCCGAAACCGGAGCAGGGGCGGCCGCTGAGGGCGTCCAGCGCCTGCAGGCCGCCGTCCACGACCGGCGAGAAGATGCGCTGCCGACATTCGTCGCTGCCGGCGCGATTATCGGGTATGGCATAATAGGCGACGCCCCGGCACGCCTTGAGAGGAGACCAGCCGTAGCTGACCTTGGGATCGTACATCCACAGCCGCCGGCCGGTGGTCGCATCGATAGCATGGACCTGCGTATGCGCGGTGCACAGGAACAGGCGGTTGCCGACCTGCAGCGGCGTCGTCTCGAAGGTCCAGGCAGTCTGCGCATCATTGGGGCCGGGCAGGTCGCCCGTTCGATAGACCCAGGCCCGTTCCAGCCTGCCGACATTGGCGCTGCCGATCTGGCCAAGCGTTGAAAAACGGCTCGCGCCAAGATCACCGGCATAGGTCGCCCAGTCCGATGCTACCTGTGCGACAGGCGGCACCGAACCGTCGTCCGGATTGGGCAGGCGCATCGTGACGGTCCAGGTCATGGCGCCAAGCAGCAGGACCAGAACGGTTCCAACAGCAAGCCGGCGCGCGCCGAACCGGCGCCACAGCCATGGCAGCGCCATGCCGATGGCGAGGACAAGAGGCGCGCCCAGCCGGGCGAACAGCGGCCAGAAGACGAAGCCCGCTTCCGCCACCGCCCAGACCGCAGTTGCCACCAGAAAAGCCGCATAGAGCAGATAGCCGGAGCGTCGGCGACGGAACAGCAGCACCGCGCTGGCCAGCAGCGGGAGGCTGGCCACGATATAATAGGCCGA
>CBHCMH010000470.1:0-2173 GCA_965974445.1 uncultured Rhizorhapis sp. | reverse complement strand
TGCGTGTCCCGTTCCGGATCGATGGTGATGAACAGCGGCTGCACCCGCGCCGCGAGCGCTGCATCCTGCTTTTCCAGCAGCCTGTAGCCCTGCATCAGCTTCTGCAGATCGAGCGGGCAGACATCGGGGCAATAGCTGTAACCGAAATAGACCAGCCGGTACTGGCCGTCGAAATCGCTCCAGGACCGCTTCTTGCCATCCTGATCGGTAAGGGTGAAGGGGCCGCCGATGCGCGCGCCGGCCAGCGGCGGTTGGCCCCCATCCTGCGCGCTATCGGAAGCGCCACCGCAGGCGGCAAGCGACAACAGGGACGAAAGGGCGGCGGCAAGCAGGGCTTTGTTCATGGCAAATCCAGCCATGCCTTGCTAGGAACGGAAAGTCAATCAATTCCGGTGAGATGAACAGGGTGGGAAACATGGTTGGTCGAACTGAGCTACGGTCCGTTCTGGCGCGCGCGGCCGGGCTGGTGCTGGCAGCGGCGCTGCTCGTTCCGGCGCTCGCACAAGCCCAATTTTCCGACAGCTATAATTTCCTGAAGGCCGTTCGCGACCGCGACGGCGCGAAAGTGACCGAATTCGTGGACGAACCCGGCGCGACGGTCATCAACACCAAGGACAGCACGACGGGCGAGACCGCGCTCCATATCGTGGTGGCGCGCCGGGACGCGGTGTGGATCAGCTTCATGCTCGCCAAGGGGGCCAAGCCCAACCTTACCGACAACAACGGCACCACGCCGCTGATGCTGGCGGCGCAGTTGCGCTTCGTGGACGGCGCGCGCTTGCTGCTGGCGAGCGGAGCGATGGTGGACACGGCCAATGATCGGGGAGAAACGCCGCTGATCCGTGCGGTGCAGCTCCGCGATCTGGCGATGGTGCGTTTACTGGTCGCAAACGGCGCCAATGCGGACAAGGTCGATTCCCTCGCCGGCATGTCCGCCCGCGATTACGCCAAACGCGACACCCGCTCCACCGCCATCCTCGACGCGCTGGATGCACCCAAGCCCATGCAGGCGGCAGGCGAAGTCCAGGGGCCGAGCTTCTGAATTCTGCGATGTCGGAATAAGGCGGTGAGCAGACACTTTATCCGCAACTCAATTTCGTCGTCCCTGCCCTTCGACTGCCCGCAGGGCGGGCGCTCAGGATAAACTGCGGCCTCTGGCCGCAGGCAGGGACCCCGCTTTTTTGGGCAAGGTTGGAAAAACAGCGGGACCCCTGCCTGCGCAGGGGCGACGTTATATTTCTCAACGACGCATATGCCCCCGTTCCAGCCGCTTAAATCCCGGAAAAGTCCCGGATATAGTCCGGGTCCGCCTGCGCCATTAGCCGCCGGGTCGCCCGTCTCCCGAATCGCAGGATCTCCGCCTTGCGCCGTGCCGCCGCCAGCGGTTCGGTGGGGGCAGGCCGAATGATCTCGGCGTCATATTGATCCGCCGCAATCAGGCCCGTGCGCGCGGGCAAAAGACCGTCTCCCTCGAACAGCGACAGGTCGAAGCCGGCGGGCGCGGCCCAGAAAAACCGGTCGCAATAGTCGAGATAATCCATCCATTTGGCATCGCCCAACAGGTCCTGCCTGCTGCACTTGATCTCGACAATGATGATATGCCCCTTGGCATCGATCGCCATGACATCGGTGCGGCGGCCATTGGGCAGCGGCACCTCCGCCATGCCGAAGATGTCGTGGCGATGGAACAGCCGCATGATGCCGCGCGTCACCGCTGACGCGGTGCCGTCCGCCATAGGGTCTCCCTTATTGGCCAGATGGCCGTCCAGGCCCACAGTTCCGTTCGGTCCGTTCATGCCGGATACTTAGAACATTATGGGAACATGGGGAAGGGGGCGCTTTCCCCCGCTACCGCCCTCAGCAGAGGGGCGGCGACTGCTCAGCGGTAGAAGACGTGGTTGTCGATCGACGCCATGCGAACGCGGTTCCAGCCCGGCGAAACCCGGCGCGCGTGGAAATACAGCGCGCCCTCGACCTTGCTGTCCCAGGCGTCCGCCATCGCGATCTGCGCAATGGCGACGGCCCTGCGCCAGCTGCGGCTGGACATATTCACGTCGGGCATCCGCCCGCCACGGACGAAGGAGAATTGGCTTGGCTGATGCACCACGCCGCAAATGCTGTCGGGGAAACGGCCCGAGCGGACGCGGTTGATCACCACGCGGGCGACCGCAAG
>CBHCMH010000469.1:0-2189 GCA_965974445.1 uncultured Rhizorhapis sp. | reverse complement strand
GGATGTGCATGACCAGCTCTGGGGTTCTATCAGCGCCGTCTTCGGTTCATGTCAGGCCGAGCGAGCCAAGGTCTATCGCCGTCTCAACAGCATCCCCGGCGACTGGGGCACGGCGGTCAATGTGCAGGCGATGGTGTTCGGCAATCTGGGCGACACCTCGGCAACTGGCGTCGCCTTCACCCGCGACCCCGCGACCGGCGAGAATGTCTATTATGGCGAATTCCTGATCAACGCGCAGGGCGAGGACGTGGTGGCGGGCATCCGCACGCCGCAGTACCTCACCAAACAGGCGCGCGAGCGGGCAGGGGCCAAGCCGCTGTCGATGGAAGAGGCGATGCCCGAAACCTTTGCCGAACTGGCGAAGGTCTTCAATATCCTCGAAACCCATTATCGCGACATGCAGGACATCGAGTTCACCGTCCAGCAGGGCAAGCTCTGGATGCTCCAGACCCGATCGGGCAAGCGCACCGCCAAGGCGGCGCTGAAGATCGCGGTCGACATGGCGAATGAAGGCCTGATCACGCAGGAAGAAGCCATTGCCCGCGTCGATCCGGCGGCATTGGATCAGCTTCTCCACCCGACGCTTGATCCCAAGGCTCCGCGCGACGTGCTGACCAAGGGGCTTCCCGCCTCTCCGGGTGCGGCGAGCGGCATCATCGTGTTCGACGCCGATGCCGCCGAACGCCGCGCCGAACTGGGCGAGGCGGTCATTCTTGTTCGCATCGAAACCAGCCCCGAGGATATTCACGGCATGCACGCGGCCAAGGGCATCCTGACCGCGCGTGGCGGCATGACGTCACATGCCGCCGTGGTGGCGCGCGGCATGGGCCGTCCCTGCGTTTCCGGCGCTGGCGGCCTGTCCATCGACGCGAAGAATTGCATCCTCAATGTCGGCGGCCGCAAGCTGGTGGAAGGCGACACGATCACCATCGACGGCGCATCGGGCGAGGTCATGGCCGGCGAAGTCCCGACGGTTCAGCCGGAACTGGCGGGCGACTTCGGCACGCTGATGGTCTGGGCCGACAAGGTCCGCCGCCTGAAAGTCCGCGCCAACGCCGAAACGCCGCAGGATTGCCAGGTGGCGCGCGAATTCGGCGCGGAGGGCGTTGGCCTGTGCCGGACCGAGCATATGTTCTTCGACGCCGCCCGCATCACCGCCGTCCGCCAGATGATCCTGGCCGACACGGAAAAGGGCAGGCGTGAGGCGCTGGCCAAGCTGCTGCCCGAACAGCGCAGCGACTTCACCGAGATTTTCCGCGTGATGGCGGGCCTGCCGGTCACCATCCGCCTGCTCGATCCGCCGTTGCACGAATTCCTGCCGCATGGCGAGGCGGAGTTCGCGGAGGTGGCCGAGGCTGCTGGCGTCGGTGTGGAAGCGCTCAAGCGCCGCGCCGCCGAACTGCATGAATTCAACCCCATGCTCGGCCATCGCGGCTGCCGCCTGGGCGTGACGTACCCGGAAATCTACGAAATGCAGGCCCGCGCCATTTTCGAAGCGGCGATCGATGTCGCCGTCGAATCCGGCGAGGCGCCTATCCCCGAAGTCATGATCCCACTGGTTGCCACTCGCAAGGAGCTGGAGCTGATGAAGGCGGTGGTGGATAAGGCCGCGCAGGACGTCTTTGCCGAGAAGGGCCGCACGGTTGAATATCTGGTCGGCACGATGATCGAGCTGCCCCGCGCCGCGCTGAAAGCGGGAGAAATCGCGGAAGTCGGCGAATTCTTCTCCTTCGGCACCAATGACCTGACCCAGACCACTATCGGCATCAGCCGCGACGACGCGGGCCGGTTCCTGACGCAATATGTGGATAAGGGGATCTTCCCCCGCGACCCGTTCGTCAGCCTGGACATTGAGGGCGTCGGCCAGCTTATCGAACTTGCCGCCGAACGGGGCAGGGCGTCGCGTCCGGGCATCAAGCTCGGCATTTGCGGCGAACATGGCGGGGACCCGGCGTCCATCACATTTTGTGAAGAAACCGGTCTCGATTATGTCAGCGCCTCTCCCTACCGCGTCCCCATCGCCCGCCTCGCCGCTGCGCAGGCGGCGCTGAAGGCGCGGGGATAAATTTCCTGAAGAGGGCAAAAAAAGGGGGTTGCCAGAACCGGCTCCCCCGCCTATCTGCGGCACTCCCAAGCGCCCGTAGCTCAGCTGGATAGAGCATCAGACTACGAATCTGAGGGTCGGACGT
>CBHCMH010000468.1:0-2189 GCA_965974445.1 uncultured Rhizorhapis sp. | reverse complement strand
CGGCGACGCATAGCGTGGCGAAGCCCAACGCGCCGATCACGCCTGCCACGCTGCGTCCCAGCGCGAGCATCACTGTAATGACCACGGTGGTCAGCACGACGATGGCCGCATTGACGATATTGTTCGCAGCGATGGTGCGTGATCGTTCCATCGGCGGGCTATGGGTCTGCAGGATCGCGTAGAGCGGCACGATGAACATGCCCCCCGCCAGGGCAATCCCGGCAAGGTCGATCACGATGCGCCAGCTTCCATCGCTCGCCAGGAAACCGGTAATGGAGGCATTTGGCACCGCGATGACGAATAGTCTGGCGGCAAGGGACAGGTCGATAAGGAAGGCCGCCAGCGCCAGCGCCGCAGCGGGCACATAGCGCGCCGACACCTCTCCGCCCAGCAACCTGTTCACCAGCAACGACCCCAAGGCCACGCCCACCGAAAAGATGAGCAGGAACAATGTCGCGACCTGCTGACTCGCGCCCAGCGTGCCGTTCACCAACGGAGCCAGTTCCGCCAGCAGCACCGCCCCTACCGAAAAGAACCAGCTGATGCCCAATATGGCGGACCATACGCCTGGCCCATGCCGCGCCGCCTTCAATATCTGCCAGGTGCTGAGAAAGATGTTCCGGCCGATCCGAAGATTTTTCGCCAATGCAGGTGCGGGAGGCACGGCCAGGCTCGCCAGGAACCCGGTGACGGCAAGCGCAGAAGCCACAAGCCCCGCCGCCAGTGGGGGAACCACGCCCGCCAGCAACTGCCCGCCTAATATCGCCAGAAACGTCCCTGCCTCGATCAAGCCGGTGCCGCCCATGATTTCGCGAGCGCGCAGATGCTGGGGCAGGATCGCATATTTGATCGGACCAAAAAAGGCGGAGTGCACGCCAAGAAGGAACAGCGCGGCCAGCAGCAGCGGAACCGACTCCATCCAGAACCCGGCAAGGCCCAGCCCCATGATGAAGACTTCGGCAGCCTTCACCGCGCGCATCAGCTTTGTTTTGTCCAGCGCGTCGGCGCATTGCCCCGCTACCGCAGAAAACAGGAAATAGGGCAGGATGAACACGCCCGTCGCCACCGTCGCCAACATTCCGCCCTTCCCCGGCTCATCGGCGTAAAGGCTGAAATTGGCGAGGAACAGCAGCGCGAACTTCAACAGATTGTCGTTGAAGGCACCCAGAAACATGACCACGAACACAGGCCCGAAGCGGCGTTTCGTCAGCAATGACAGGTCGGGCGCGGACATGGCCGTTCTTTCGGGTCCTTCTTTCTGCGGTCGGCCCCACATCTGGCCGCTCAACTATCCGCTTCCCCGGCCCAACTGTAAAGCAGGACCGCCGGATAAGGACAATTACGGATAGGTGAAACGGCCCCGCAACGTCATTCAGCGGCTATGGAAACGCAGCATTTTGATCCAGCGCAAGGAAATCGCTCCACCGCTTCGTACCGGGCCGATTCGCAAAAGGCGGCATCGACGGCGCCCTGCGACGAATGCGCAGTCCGCGCCCTTGCGATCTGCGCGACGCTCGATCGGGACGAGCGGGAGCAGTTCATCCGCCTTGGCCGCCAGATGTCCCTACCAAAGGGGCAGGCCTTGATGTGGGAGGGCGGGGATTCGATGCTGGTCGCCAATGTGGTCGATGGCGCGATGATGCTGTCCACCTCCACCAGCGACGGGCGCGAACAGATTGTGGGCATCATCTATCCCTCCGACTTCATCGGGCGCCCCTTTGGCAGCGAAAGCCCCTATAGCGCCGTCGCGCTGACGGACGCCCGGCTTTGCGTCTTTTCCCGCGCCACCTTTGACCGATTTGCCCATGCGCATCCCGGCATGGAACACCGGCTGCTGCAGCACACGCTCGACGAGCTGGACCGGACGCGCAGATGGATGCTGCTGCTCGGCCGGAAAAGCGCGCGGGAGCGGATTGCGACCTTTCTGCTCGAAACATCGCGCAAGCTGGCGCAGGGCAAAGGTCGGGATTGCCTGTCGCTCGACCGGTTCACCCTCCCCCTTGACCGGCAACAGATTGCCAATGTGCTGGGCCTCACCATAGAGACGGTGAGCCGTCAGTTTTCGGCCTTGAAGCGGGACGGGATCATCGCCCTGCCCGATCGGCGCAGTATCGAAATACTCGACCGCGCTCAGCTCCAGGACATGGCCGAGGCTGACGAAACGGTATAGACTGGCCATTCCGGCGTTA
>CBHCMH010000467.1:0-2191 GCA_965974445.1 uncultured Rhizorhapis sp. | reverse complement strand
CGGGATCCCTACGCGCTCAGTGGGGTAAGACGGGCTGGGTGCCGGTCCGAAATACCGCTAAATGCTGGCGGCGGGGCTGCTCCAGGCGTATGATGAGTCGGTAGCGCCGGAAACATGGACGGGCCTATCGCCTGACGGCAGAGCCCCTGCGGCGCACGCGCTTCAACAGCGTAAAAGCAGGAGAGTTGTCATGTCCATTGCCCCCCGTTTGCGCAACTATCTGGAGCAACAGCACGCCCGTTATGACGTGATCCCGCATATGCCGACGGGTTCGGCGCTGCAGAGCGCGATTGCGTCGCACATACCGGCCGAACAGATCGCCAAGGCGGTGCTGCTCGACACGGATGAGGGATATTTGCTGGCCGTGCTGCCCGCGAACCACCGCATCATCCTGGCCGACCTGTCCGACGAATTCGGATCGCGTCCCAATCTGGTCGAGGAAGACGATCTGGTCGAGGTTTTCCCCGACTGCGCCACCGGCGCCATCCCGGCCCTGGGCGCGGGTTACGACGTGCCGATGATCGTGGATGACAGCATCGACCATCAGCCCGAGGTCTATCTGGAGGCGGGTGACCACAAGTCGCTCATCCACATGAGCCATGACGAGTTCGCGCGGCTGACCAATGAAGCGCGCCACGGCAGCTTCAGCGTGCATGAGGCGCTGCTGCATTGAAGCCCGGCCGGTCCGCCGCGCAACCATGCTTTTGCCGCGCGCGGGATGATGCTAGAGCGGAGTCATGAACGACATGACTCAGACGCCCGAAATGCTCATCTCCAACATGGCCAAGCGCGCGCGGCGCGCCGCCGCCACGCTTGCCCAGGCCAGCGACGCGCAAAAAGCCGAGGCCCTGCGCGCCGCCGCCAGGGCACTGCGCGAGCGGGAGCAGGATATCGCTGCCGCCAATGCGCGCGACATGGAAAATGGCGCGCATAACGGCCTGTCCCCGGCGATGCTGGACCGGCTGCGGCTCGATGCGGGCCGGATCGCGGGCATCGCCGACGCTGTGGAAGCAGTGGCCGGCCTTGACGATCCGGTGGGCGCGGTCATCGATCAGACGAGCCGGCCCAACGGCATGCTGCTGCAACGGGTGCGGGTGCCGCTGGGCGTCATCGGCATCATCTATGAAAGCCGCCCCAATGTGACGGCGGACGCGGCGGCTTTATGTCTGCGCTCGGGCAATGCCGTCATCCTGCGCGGCGGCAGCGAGGCGATGGAAAGTAACCGCGCCATCCACGCGGCGATGGTGGACGGGATCAAGGCGGCGGGGCTGCCTGCTGACGCCGTGCAACTGGTGCCGATAGCCGACCGCGCCGCGGTGGGCGCGATGCTGAAGGCCGCGGGGCTCATTGACATCATCATCCCGCGCGGCGGCAAGGGGCTGGTGGCGCGCGTGCAGGAAGAGGCGCGGGTGCCCGTGCTCGCGCATCTGGACGGCATCTGCCACACCTATGTCCACAGCGCCGCCGATCCGGAAATGGCGCGGACCATCGCGCTCAACGCCAAGATGCGCCGGACGGGCATTTGCGGCGCGATGGAAACGCTCCTGATCGACAAGGATTTCGGCGATCCCGCGCCAGTGATCGCGGCCCTGATCGAGGCGGGCTGCGAGGTGCGCGGGGACGAGGGCGTGCGGGCGATCGACAGCCGCGTGAAGGCGGCCGACGCAGCCGATTGGGACACCGAATATCTCGACAGCATCCTGTCCGCGCGGATCGTGGAGGGTGTCGATGATGCGCTGGCCCACATCGCCGCGCATGGCAGCCATCACACCGACGCGATCGTGACCGAGGACGCCGCGACGGCCGAAACCTTCCTGAACGGCGTTGATAGCGCCATCGTCATGTGGAATGCATCAAGCCAGTTCGCCGACGGCGGCGAATTCGGTCTGGGCGCGGAAATCGGCATTTCGACCGGCCGCCTGCATGCGCGCGGCCCGGTGGCCCTGGAGGGGCTGACGACCTACAAATGGATCGTGCGCGGGACCGGGCAAACGCGGCCCTGAGGGGTAGGGGATTTTTTGCGTTCCGAATGTCTCAGGTCGGATCGAAGCTGCGATAACTCCCCTCCCGCTTGCGGGAGGGGCTGGGGGAGGGCCAGTTAGGAAAATGGCGGTGACATGCCCTCCCCTAACCCCTCCCGCAAGCGTGAGGGGAATGGCAGGAAACCACCCCCCACCGGTCATCCCCCGCA
>CBHCMH010000466.1:0-2194 GCA_965974445.1 uncultured Rhizorhapis sp. | reverse complement strand
GCGGGACATCTTCCAGGCCGGTTGGGCGGTCCGCCGTGCGATCGCCGGGCATGGGTGACAATGTGGCAACGCCCGGCCCCATCCTGACCTGCGGCGCGACGGAAGGATCGCGCATCTTCATCGACCCGTGATCCATCCCGGCCATCGGATCGGCGCCTTCAGGCTGGCTGAGGTCCAGCACGCCAGCGTCTCCGCCGCCATGATCCATGCCCATGTCTTTCATGCCGAGCAGCGGCCGTTCCCGTAGCGGCGGGACCGGCGCCACCATCCCCAACTGCGGGGCGAGCGTGGCGCGGCACTGACCGGACCGGTCGATGGCCTCCGCGATGAAACCATAGGCCATCGCTTCGGGCGGCTGGACGATGACGTCATAGGTTTCAGCGATGCCGATCTGGAATTCGTCGATCTCGACCGGCCGCACATCCTGCCCATCGGCCTGCACCACCGTCATGGGGAGGCCGGGAATCCGCACGTTGAAATTGGTCATGGACGAAGCATTGATGATCCGCAGCCGCACCCGCTCGCCCGGCGTGAACAGCCCCGTCCAGTTCTCCGTCAAGCCATGACCGTTGATGAGGTAATGATAGGTCGCGCCGGTGACATCGGAAATATCCGTGGCATCCATCCGCATCGCCCCCCACTCGATCCGTTCCGAGAGGCTCTGATCCTTGCCTGCAAGCAACCCCGCCAGCGTCTGCTTCTGGCGGTTATAATAGCCGCCCCGCTGTTTCAATCGGCGCATCTGGACATGGGGGTGCACGAAGCTCCAGTCGGATAGCAGGATGACATGCTCGCGGTCATATCCGATCGCATCCTCCCCGGCCGGGTCGATGACGATGGGGCCGAAATGCCCCATTGCTTCCTGCATATTGCTGTGGCTGTGATACCAATAGGTTCCCGCCTGCCGCACCGGAAATTCGTAAACGAAGGTTTCGCCGGGCTTTATGCCCGGAAAACTGATCCCCGGAACCCCGTCGAACTGGAACGGCACGATCAGGCCATGCCAGTGGATCGACGTATCCTCATCAAGCGTATTGGTGACCGCCAGGTGGACATTCTGGCCCTCCCGCAGGCGGACGAGCGGCGCGGGCAGTGTGCCGTTGACGGTCACGGCATGGCCGCTCCGGCCGTCCGTCGTAAAGGTCGAATGCCCGATCCGGAGCGCAATGCCGGGTCCATGCAGCACGCCGGGCGCGGGCAGCAAGCCCGCCGTGCCGCTTTGTGCCCAGGCCGGGAAAAGGCCGCCAAGCGCCCCCACACCCAGCAACCCGGCGGTGGAACGGATGAGCGTCCGGCGGTCAATGCTCGTCATGTCGGAAATTCAGCCCCTGAAATATGCGACAGGCAACTTGCCCTCCCAAACAATACGCGGGGTTGAGCGCAATCCCTCACATATCGTTACGCAAAATCGACGCCAGTGTAGCGCGGGCGCGATAGAGCCGCGTTTCGACCGCCTTCGCGCTGATGCCAAGCACCTGACCTGCCTCGGCCTGGCTCATTCCTTCGATCGTGCGCAGAACCAGAACATCGCGGAGCGACACCGGTAGCCGCGCAATCGCCTCGGATATCCGCCGCACGCCTTCCTTGTCGGCCGCAGAGGCTTCAGGCGTCATCGCTGGATCGGCGACCTGTGCGGCCTCGTCCAACGATCGGGCAAAGGTGAAAAACCGCCGCACGGAACGCTTGCGCGCCCAGTCCCGGCACTTGTTGATCGCAATCCGCGCCAGCCAGAGACGAAAGGGCCGGGCGACATCGTATCGGGCGAGGGCCGCGAAGGCCGCAACGAACGTCTCTTGCGTGACATCCAAAGCCTCTTCGCCATCGCCCACATGGCTGCGTACCAGCCGGTAGACCGCGTCGCGATGCCGCCGCATCAGCTCGCCATAGGCCGCCTGCCGGCCCGCCAGCGCCATTCGCGCCAGTTCAGCCTCATCGCACGCCTCGAGCGGAAAATTCACTTTTTCTTCGCGGTCAGTGCCTGGACCACGGCGTCGTCGAATTTCTCGGCTTGATCGGGACGCAGGACGCCGCGCATCTCAAAAATATGCTGCAGCGTCTCCTTCTGCAATTCTCCCATGGCGTGGTGGGACATGTCGACCGCTGCCGCGACTTTCGGCCCATAGCCATGCTCGGCCTTGATCGCCGCAGCCAGCCGAACATTATCTTCGCGCAGTTCGGCCTCCAGCGCCGCCAT
>CBHCMH010000465.1:0-2208 GCA_965974445.1 uncultured Rhizorhapis sp. | reverse complement strand
GCGAGCGCTGGCGCGAAACAGATGAGCTTCGCGTCCATCTCCTTGATCGCCTCGATGCTGCCCTTGGGCGGAAGACCGCCGGCCAGCACGACATGGCCGACCTCATGCCGGGCGCACACGGCAATCAGCTCGAACAGCTGCGGGTGCATCGTGATCAGGTTGACGCCGAAGGGTTTGCTGGTGAGCTTCTTCGTCTCGGCAATTTCCGTATCGAGCAATTCGGGCGTCATCGCCCCGCAGGCAATGACGCCAAAGCCGCCCGCATTGCTGATCGCGGAGACGAGATTACGCTCGGAAACCCAGCTCATCGCGCCGCACATGATCGCGACGTCGCATCCCAGAAATTCCGTGCCGCGCGCCATCAGGCGGTGGAGCTTGTCTTTTGCCATAATGTTACTTTCTCCCCTCCCGCTTGCGGGAGGGGCCGGGGGTGGGCCTGTAACGGATGGGGAGGGAAATACCCACCCCTAACCCCTCCCGCAGGCGGGAGGGGAACAATTCAAGCCGCGTCCAGCCCATAGGCCGTGTGCAGCACGCGCACCGCCAACTCGGTCTCATCCTCGTCGATCAGCACGCTGACCTTGATCTCGCTGGTGGAAATCGCCTGGATGTTGATGCCGCGTTCGGCCAGCGCCTTGAACATGGATGCGGCCACGCCCGCATGGCTCTTCATGCCGACGCCGACGACCGAAATCTTGGCGACCTTGGTGTCGGATATGATGCGGTTGAAGCCGATGGTCGCCTTTTCAGCCTCAAGGATGTCCATCGAACGGGCAAGGTCGGCGGCGGGGACGGTGAAAGTCACGTCCGTCTCGCCCTTTTCGCGGCCGACATTCTGGATAATCATATCGACATTGATCGCGGCGTCCGCCAGCGGGCCGAAGATATGCGCCACCGCGCCGGGCCGGTCGGGCACGCGGGTCAGGATGATCTTCGCTTCATTCTTGTCATGGGCGATGCCGGTGATGAGCTGCCGTTCCATACCGTTTCCTTCAACTTCTTCTTCGCTGACGATCAATGTGCCGGGCAGATCGTCCTGATCCGGGTCATCAAAGGAAGAGAGCACCTGAACGCGCACCCCCTCCTTCATCGCAAGGCCGACCGAGCGGGTCTGGAGCACTTTTGCCCCGACGCTCGCCAGCTCCAGCATTTCTTCGTACGTCACCTTGTCCAGCTTGCGGGCGCGGGCGACGATACGCGGGTCGGTGGTGTAGACGCCGTCCACATCGGTGTAGATGTCGCAGCGGTCGGCCTTCACTGCGGCTGCCACCGCGACCGCCGACGTGTCCGAACCGCCACGGCCGAGCGTCGAAACGCGGCCATCCTCCATGATGCCCTGAAAGCCCGGAATGACGGCGACCTGACCCCGGCTCATCGCCTCGTTCAGCGCCTTTGTCTCGAAACTTTCGATGCGCGCCTTGGCATGGGCATCGACAGTGCGGATCGGAAGCTGCCAGCCAAGCCAGCTGCGCGCGTCCACGCCCATGGATTTCAATGTCATCGCCAGCAGGCCGCTCGTCACCTGCTCGCCGCTGGATACGACCACGTCATATTCCGCCGGATCGTAGAGCGAACTTGCCTCGCGGCAGAAGCCCACAAGCCGGTCCGTCTCGCCCGCCATCGCGGAAACGACGACCGCGACTTCATTGCCCTGTTCGACGACATGCTTGACGCGCGCCGCGACGTTGCGGATTCGCTCCATGCCCGCCATCGACGTGCCGCCAAATTTCATCACTATGCGCGCCATGATTTGCGCCTTAATCTTGTCTGTTGCAGATACGCCCCGGCGCGGGGCGCGCTCCTATTAGCACCGAGAGAAATTATGGCAAGCAAGGCCGCGACGACGATCAACCCGGAAGAGGCCGCGCATTTCGGCAAGCTGGCCGCCGACTGGTGGAACCCCAAGGGGTCGAGCGCCATGCTGCACAGGCTCAATCCCGTGCGGCTGCGCTATATCCGGAAAGCGATCGACGCGCACTGGCATATCGACGAACGCGCCCTGCGGCCGCTGGAGGGCAAGCGCGCGCTGGACGTCGGATGCGGCGCGGGCCTGCTGTGCGAACCGCTGGCCCGGCTGGGCGCGCAGGTGACCGGAATCGACGCCGCGCCGGAAAACATCGCCGCCGCGCGGGCGCATGCCGACAAGCAAGGGCAGGCGATCGATTATCGTGCGGGCGGCATCGAAACGCTGGACGAGAGCGGGTTCGA
>CBHCMH010000464.1:0-2214 GCA_965974445.1 uncultured Rhizorhapis sp. | reverse complement strand
CGTGCTCCTCCAGCAGATCGCCGTCAACCTCCGCATTAGTGCGCGGGCCGTGGCCGTTGTAACGCTCCGTCTGCCGCGCCCGCGCTTTTGCCACCCGCGCGGCGACTTCGGCCGACCCCTCGGCGGGCGGGGGCAAGACCAGGTCGGCGGCGGTGACGGCGTTCACCTCCACATGCAGGTCGATCCGGTCGAGCAGCGGCCCCGAAACCTTCGCCTGATAATCGGCGGCGCAGCGGGGGGCGCGCGAGCAGGCCAGCCCCGGATCGCCCAGATGCCCGCATTTGCAGGGGTTCATCGCCGCGACCAGCTGCACCCGGGCGGGAAAGGTCACATGCGCGTTCGCCCGCGCGACACTCACCTCCCCCGTTTCCAGGGGCTGCCGCAGGCTGTCGAGCACCGCGCGCTGGAACTCGGGCAGTTCATCGAGAAACAGGACGCCCAGATGGGCCAGGCTCACTTCGCCCGGCTTCACCTTCAACCCGCCGCCAACCAGCGCCGCCATCGACGCGCTGTGATGCGGCGCGCGATAGGGCCGCGCACGGCTCATCTTGCCGTCGTTCAGGGTACCCGCCACCGATGCCACCATTGAGGTCTCCAGCGCCTCGGCGGGCGTGAGGTCCGGCAAGATGCCGGGCATGCAGCTCGCCATTAGCGACTTGCCGGCGCCGGGCGGCCCGACCATCAGCAGATTATGCCCGCCCGCCGCCGCGATCTCCAGCGCCCGCTTAGCGCTTTCCTGCCCTTTCACCTGTTTGAGGTCAGCGCCGCGCACCAGCGGCTCCGCCTCGCCCGGGCGCGGCGGGGTCAGATGGGCGCTGCCCTTGAAATGGTTGAGAAGGCTGATGATGTCAGGCGCGGCGATCACCTCCACACTGCCCGCCCACGCCGCCTCCGCCCCCTGCGCGGCCGGGCAGATCAGGCCGAGTTCCCGCTCAGATGCATGCAAGGCCGCCAGCAGCACGCCGGGCGAGGGCGCGATCCGGCCGTCCAGCCCCATTTCGCCGACCACCAGATAGCTGGCCAGCGTCTCCGCATCGATGACGCCCATCGCGCCCAGCAGGGCAAGCGCGATCGGCAGGTCGTAATGCGAACCCTCCTTGGGCAGGTCGGCAGGCGACAGGTTGACCGTGATCCGCTTGGGCGGCAGCGACAGGCCGATGGCGGACATCGCCGCGCGCACCCGCTCCCGGCTTTCCGCCACAGCCTTGTCCGGCAATCCCACGACCACGAAGCCCGGAAGGCCAGCGGCCACCTGGCACTGAACCTCTACCCCGCGCGCTTCCAGACCCAGATAGGCGACCGTCGATACCGTAGCGACCAAGCGCTTCCCCCATATATGCAGCCCTGTTCGGCTTCTGTTCTTGCCGGAGCCGTAACGAAGAGTCGAGGATTGTTTTTCAATCGCTTGGGGGTGGAAGGGATGCCGTCAGCCGCCCGACGCAGCCCGCGCCTGCAGCAGGGCGTTCACCAATGACGCCTCGACATAGGGCTTGGACAGGACGGTCCGCTCCGGATAGAGATCATCCAGGCCTGCGGGACCATAGCCGGTCGCGAACAGGAAGGGCACATCGCGCTCCGCCAGCGCGTCGGCCACGGGATAGACCCTTTCCCCACCCAGATTGACGTCCAGGATGGCTATATCCACCTTTGACGCGACCTTTTCGACCTGATCGAGCGCCTGTGCCACGGTTCCCGACAGGTTGACGACGACGCAGCCCAATTCCTCCAGCATCTGTTCCAGCAGCATGGCGACAAGCGCCTCATCCTCCACGACGAACAGCCGCAGGCCGCGCAGGGGTTCAGCGCTCATAGCGGTGCGACCTTGTGCGATGCGGGCAGGCGAATCTTGCCCTGAAGGCCTTCGGGTTCGTAATGCAATTCCACTTCTCCATCCAATTCCCGGGCAAGGCCCTGCTCCACCAGTCGCGTGCCGAAACCCCGCCGGGCCGGAGGCTCCACCGGCGGGCCGCCATGTTCGCTCCAGAACAGTTCCACCGCCGGCGGATCGACCGTCCGATCGATCGTCCAGCATACCTCCAGCCGCCCTTCCGCCGTGGACAGAGCACCATATTTGGCTGCGTTGGTCGCAAGTTCATGAAAGGCCATGTTGAGCGTGACGGCGGCGTTGGGGCTGAGCCGCACCAGCGGTCCGCCAAAGATGATGCGGGCCGCGCCGTCCTGAGCGGACAGGGCGTAGGGCGCAAGCGTCCGGCC
>CBHCMH010000463.1:0-2215 GCA_965974445.1 uncultured Rhizorhapis sp. | reverse complement strand
GCTGAACTCGTTTCAGCATCCATAGGGAAGAAAGAGCCTCTATCCTTGAGCTTATGGACCCTGAAACAAGTTCAGGGTGACGATCTCTTGGGACGGGTAATCCCCCTAAACCCGCCAACCAGCCAAGAAAAAGCTACCAGTTCTGCTGCCGGCCCGGGATCAGTTGCAGCATTCGCGCATATTGACGTTCGCACACCGGCGTCATGAACTCGGTGCCGATCCGCCCGTCCTCCACCCACCGAACGAGCGCTTCGATCTTTCCGCAGAGGGGCAGATCAATGATCAGCCTTTCACTCTTGCTGACGGACGCCTGGGTTCGCGCCATCAGGCCCAGCCGGGAAATATTGACGACGTGCAGGTCGCCTTGCCCCTGGTGCGAGGAGAAGCTTGTCCGGAAATCGACCAGATCCCGGCTCGTCCGGCGGGTATGGGCCGGACTTGCGGGCTCGCTTAGCGAACGCAGGTTTTTCATAGTCACTCCGCTCTTCCCCACCGGAAGGCTAACGCGAGTCTTGCTAATGAAATCTGGCGGTAGATGGTTAACGGGAATAAAATTACCGTTGCGGATCAATCGACTATCAGGCCATGCTTCTTTGCCCCGAAGCTCACCTTGTCGCCCACAGCGACCGGCGTTGTCGGGTCACTGACCGCAACATCGTTGATGCGGATCGCACCCTCGGCCACTTTGCGCTTCACTTCCTTGTTGGACGCGGCAAAGCCCAACTCGGTATTCGCCTGCATTACATTCAACTCCCGGCCGCCAAGGCTGATGGTCGGTAAATCGGCGCTTGTCGTGCGAAGCTCGAATGTCTGGCGGGCGGTTTCGGCGGCTTGGACAGCCGCCTCCCGCCCATGCGCAAGAGCCGTTGCCTCGTCGGCCAGGACTTTCTTCGCCTCGTTGATTTCCGCGCCCTCCAGCGCATCGAGCCGCGCGATTTCATCCAGCGGGAGGTCGGTGTAGAGCCGCATGAACCGTCCGACATCGGCATCCTGCGTGTTCCGCCAGAATTGCCAGTAATCATAAGGTGATAGCATATCGGCGTTGAGCCATACCGCGCCCTTGGCGGTTTTACCCATCTTGCCGCCGTCCGCCGTGGTGATGAGCGGCGTCGTCAGGCCAAAGACATGCGTGCCATCGACCCGGCGCGAGAGTTCGATTCCGTTGACGATATTGCCCCATTGGTCCGACCCACCCATCTGCAACCGGCATTCGGCACGGCGCGACAGTTCCAGAAAGTCGTAGGCCTGAAGGATCATGTAATTGAATTCAAGGAAAGTCAGCGGCTGTTCCCGCTCCAGCCTGATCTTCACCGATTCGAATGTCAGCATCCGATTGATGGTGAAATGCCGCCCTATGTCGCGCAGGAAAGGCACATATTCGAGAGTATCCAGCCAGTCCGCATTGTTGAGCATGATCGCGTCGCTTGGTCCGTCGCCAAAGGTCAGGAACCGCTCGAACACGCCCCGGATCGACGCAATATTCTCCGCGATCCTCTCTTCGGTCAGAAGCTGGCGGCTTTCGTCCTTGCCCGACGGATCGCCGACCTTGGTCGTCCCGCCGCCCATCAGTACGATCGGCTTGTGTCCGGCCTGTTGCAGGCGGCGCAGCATCATGATCGGCACCAGATTGCCGACATGGAGCGAGGGAGCGGTCGCATCGAACCCGATATATCCAGGGATGACCTGCTTCCCGGCAAGGGCATCGAGCCCTTCCGCGTCGGTCAATTGATGGATATAGCCTCGCTCATCGAGCAGGCGCAGCAGGTCGGATGCATATTGGGTCATGGCCGCGGGCGCATAGCATGGGGTTCGGGACTTGGGTAGGGTGTTGACGCAGGCATTGATACGCCATCCGGCAAGTACCTGTCCGCCGGTGACGGGGATCGAGGCGACGGTATCGATAACCGGGCCGTGCGAACTGTTGGTTGAATATGTGGTCCATGGTGACATTGCAGGGCTGAAACTGCCCACCGTCGCCATGCCGGAGCGGCGCGACAATCTGTGGCAGGCGACCTGTTTCGAGCTGTTCGTCGCGCTGGATGGCCGGGGCTATGCCGAATTCAACTTTTCCCCTTCAACCTGCTGGGCGGCCTATCGCTTCGATGACTATCGTTCCGGCATGCGCGATGCCAATGGCGTGCGGCCGGTGGTCGATGTGATGGCAACGGATCGCGGGCTGACGGTGGCCGTGGACCTTGATCTGGCTGCCATGATT
>CBHCMH010000462.1:0-2222 GCA_965974445.1 uncultured Rhizorhapis sp. | reverse complement strand
GTCCGGGACAACCAGCCCGGCCTGCGAACCGCTCCTAGTCTGCGGGCTTCCAGGGACAATCACGATGTACATAGCGGGTCGAACCCAGGTCTAGGGCTGGAGTCGTCACCTCATTGACCAGGGTCGCGGATGTCCAGTCCTGTCCATTGCGCGATAAACGCGTACATGTCGGAAAATTCCTCGATGAGCTTGTCGGTGGGTTTGCCTGATCCATGTCCCGCCCGCGTCTCAATGCGGATGAGGTGCGGTCGGTTGCCGATGGCGGCATGCTGCAGCGCGGACACATATTTGAAGCTGTGCCCAGGCACTACGCGGTCGTCGGTGTCGGCCGTCACCACCATGATGGCGGGATAGTCCCCACCCGCGCGGATGTTGTGATAGGGCGAATAGGCCAGAAGGTTCCGGAAGTCCTTTTCCTTGGAAGGGAAACCGTAATCATCGACCCAGTAGCGGCCCGCCGTGAACCGGTCGAAGCGGAGCATGTCCATGACCCCGACGGATGGCAGCGCCGCCGCAAAAAGATCGGGCCGCTGATTGACGACCGCCCCTACCAGCAGGCCGCCATTGGATCGCCCCTCAATGGCCAGCTGATCCTTGCCGGTTATGCCCTGGGTGGTCAGGAATTCGCCGGCCGCGATGAAATCGTCGAAGACATTCTGCTTGTTGTGCAGCCGCCCGGCATCGTGCCACGCCCGGCCATATTCGCCGCCGCCGCGCAGGTTCGCGATGGCGACCGCGCCGCCTTGCTCCAGCCAGGCGAGCCGCGTCGCCGAAAAGCCGGGCGTCAGCGAGATGTTGAATCCGCCATAACCGTAAAGCAGTGTCGGCGCGGGCTTGCCGCTCTGCGTAACATCGGCCCGGCGGATGAGGAACATCGGAATCTGAGTCCCATCCTTTGACGGATAGAAGATTTGCTGCGTCACATATTGGGCCGGGTCGAAATCCACCTTGGGCTGCGCGAAAATGCTGATTTGGCCTGTCGCCGTGTCGAAGCGGTAGATTGTCGTGGGCGTGGTAAAGCCTGAAAAGGCGAAGAAGGTTTCGGGATCCCCGCCCTTGCCCCCAAAGCCGGCAGCCGTGCCGATTCCGGGCAAGGGGACATCGCCCGCTGCGCTACCATCCAGGTTGACCATCTCGGCCACTGTTCGCGCGTCATGCAGATAGGCGAGGATGATCTTGTCGCCCACCATCGACCCGCCCACCAGCGTTTCAGCACGTTCGGGCACGATCTCCACAGGCGGCGCGGCAGGGTTTTCGGCGTCCAGCGCCACCAGGCGCTGCCGGGGTGCGGCCTTGTTGGTGAGGAAATATAGTTTGGCGCCCACATTGCCGATAAGGCGCCAGTCGTGCTTCAACCCTTTCACCAGCGCCCAGGGCTTGCGGGTACGGTCTGACAGATCGGCAATGGTAAGCTCGTAGCGGTCGTCGGTTCCCTGAGCGGATGTGATAAGAAGCCAGCGTCCGTCGTCGCTCACCTGCGCGCTGTGCCCCAGTTTGGGCCGCTTGGGGGTGGCATGGATCAGCACGTCGTCGGACTGATCCGTGCCCAGGCGATGATAGAAAACCTGCTGGTTGAGGTTGGTGGACTGGAAAGCCGCCCCATCCGCCGGAGCGGCGAATCGGGAATAGAAGAAACCCTCTTCCTCCTTGTCCCAGGCGAGGTCGGAGAATTTCACCCAATGGATGGTGTCGGACAGGATTTCACCCGTGGCGACGTTCAGGATATGCAAAGTCCGCCAGTCGGAACCGCCATCCTGAACGGCGTAGAGGAGATAATGGCCGTCCGGCGAAGGCTCCCATTCGGCGAGCGCCGTCGCACCGTCCGCTGAAAGGGCGTTGGGATCAAGCAACAGGCGCTGTTCGCCGGAAAGCCCTTCGCGCACATAGAGCGGCGACTGGTTTTGAAGGCCGCTGTTCCAGGTGTAGAAATAGCGCTGCCCGGCCTTGCGCGGCGTGCCGTACCGGTCATGGTCGAGCAGCGCCTCCATCCGCTTTTTCAATATGTCCCGGCCGGGAAGCGTTGCCAGATATGCGTTGGTGAGCTGGTTCTGGCTTGTCACCCAGTCACGCACGGCCTGATCCTGCCGGACGTCATTCTCCAGCCAGCGATAGGGGTCGGGAACCTTTACACCGAAATGCTCCTCGACAAGGTCCAGCCGCCGTGTCTCAGGATAGGTCGGCCGGATGGCGGTGGATGTCGTGCCGATCCCCGCTGGAGCATC
>CBHCMH010000461.1:0-2230 GCA_965974445.1 uncultured Rhizorhapis sp. | reverse complement strand
GCCAGCGCCTTGAGTTCGGCGAGTTCGGATTGGACGCTCGGCGCCAGCTTGCCATTGCGGAACCGATGGAACAGGTTGCGCGATGTCGATACGCCGAGTGCGCCCGCCTCGATCGCTTCCGCGACCAGCTTGCGCATCTGGACGAGATCCTGATCGTTCGCCGGCTCCAAATTGGCGCCACGCTCGCCCATGACAAAAACGCGAAGCGGGGAATGCGGGATTTGGGCCGCGAAATCGACGTCGCTCGCGCGCGCTTCCAGTGCGTCAAGATAGTCGGGGAAACTTGTCCAGTTGAACGGCACGCCGGTCGCCATTACGGCATGGGGAATGTCCTCGACCCCCTCCATCAACCGGATCATCAGATCCTCGTCGCCTTTCCGGCACGGGGCGAAGCCGACGCCGCAATTGCCCATGACGACGGTGGTGACGCCATGGTTGGAGGACGGCGCCATCCGGCTTTCCCAGGTGATCTGGCCGTCATAATGGGTATGGACGTCAACGAAGCCGGGCGTCACGACCAGGCCGCTGGCGTCGATTTCTTCTTCCGCCGTGCCATGGATATTGCCGACCTTGACGATCAGGCCGTCAGATATCGCAATATCCGCCGTCACGGGCTTTCCGCCAGTGCCGTCCACTACGGTTCCGCCGCGGATAATCAATTGATAATCAGCGCTCATCAGACTCACTCTCCGCTCATGAATTTTTAGTCAGTATTTGCTATCTAAAGGATATGGAATTGGCAGGCAAGGGGACGCAGACCAAATTGTCGAGTGGCGGGGCAGGGCGTAGCCGTCGCAGCACCACTGAAGTGCGGTCGCTCATTCTGGCTTCCGCCCGCGCGATGTTCGCCGCCGATGGTTTGGCCGGCACGACGACCCGAAACGTCGCGCAAGGAGCCGGCGTCGCCGAAGCCCTAATATTCCGGCATTTCGAGTCGAAGACCAACCTGTTCGAAGCCGCGATCATCGAGCCGTTTAAGGCTGTATTCACCGCTTTCCTCGAATCCATGGACGTCGAGGAGAAAGGCAAGAAAGCGCGTAGCCTTTATACTATGCAGGCGCTCTTCCTGTTTCTCCGGGAGAATGCCGACCTGCTTCAGGCGCTTGCGAAATCGTCGGTTGCCGGTGACCTGCCCCTGTCCCATGCGCTGGATGACTATTTTCTCGCCGCCGAAAAGAGGGTGCGGCTGCTCTACCGCGACCGGGAAGGGGATTATGACATCCCGCCAGCCATTTTCGTGCGCTATTCCTTCGGCATGGTGGCGGCGGCGGTCCTGTTCGAAGGATGGTTTTTCCCGGATGCGCCGATCGACGACGACATGGCCGCCGCGATCCTGGCGCGGATGAGTTACAAGGCGATCCAGCCCGCCGAGGAAAATTAGCCGGCACGTCGGCATCCTTGTCTTATCGGACGATTGCCGCCGTCGCGGCACGCGCTACACGCGCTGCGGTGAACAGTCCGCCGGAGCAAGGAGCAGGAAATGAAGATCGCTGAACTGGGCTATCTGCTTGTAGGAGCGCCGGAGGTCGCGGAATGGAAATTCTACGCTGAGAAGGTGCTGGGGACGATGGTCCAGGATGGGCCCGAGGGCGCGCTCTACGTGAAGATCGATCACCGCGCGTTCCGCATCGCGGTCTTGCCGGGCCACGACAACGGCCTGCTCGCCAGCGGCTGGCTCGTCCAGACGAAGGATGACTTCGAGGCAGCGAGGGCCGAGCTGATCGGTGGCGGCGTCGAACTGGTTGACGGAACGGCTGAAGGCGCGCAGCTTCGGCAGGTCCAGGGATATTTTTCCTTCAAGGATCCCGAAGGTCACGGCCATGAAGTGGCGTGGGGACCGATATCGGATTTCCTGCCCTTCGTTTCGCCCGCTGCCGTAAGCGAATTCGTAACCGGCGAAATGGGCCTTGGTCACGTCGTGCTCACGGCCGTCAGGGATTTCGACGCGCAGGCGGAGTTCTGGACCCGCCATGGCAGTTTCACGTTGTCGGATATCCTGCATGTCCCCATGCCGGACGGGAAGGCCCGGGTGCACTTCTTTCACTGCCGCAACCGGCGCCAGCACAGTCTTGCCCTCGGCGAACTCCCCATACCGGGGGGCTGCATCCATATCATGCTGGAGGTGGGCACCATCGACGATGTCGGTCACTGCCTGGACCGGGTCGCCGAACACGGAGTCAAGGTGACCGCTACCTTGGGCCGCCATGTCAATGACGACATGGTATCCTTC
>CBHCMH010000460.1:0-2236 GCA_965974445.1 uncultured Rhizorhapis sp. | reverse complement strand
CCTCTCCCCTGAAGGGGAGAGGGATTACATATCTGCCCCTATTTCTTCACCAACCGAACCGGAATGAACGCCGGCTGCCCCCGGCCGCGCTGGATCTGGAGCAGGACGGCGCTGCGCCCGGCCTGCTGGGCTTCCTGGACAGCCGCGCTCAGGGCCGCCTCGTTCACCACGGGGCTGTTATTGGCGCTCAGCAGCAAATCGCCCCGGCGCAGGCCCTTGCCGGCCGCATCGGAAGACGGATCGACGGCGGTGATGACTACGCCCTTCAGGGACGCATCGACACCCAATTGCCGGGCGATGGTGGGGGTAAGCGGCGTTACCGCAATGCCCAGGGCCTGTTGTGCCGCCTGCTGGCTGCTCTGCTGGTCCTGATCGGAGAAATCCTCCCGTGGCTCCGCCCCGAAACCTGCCAGATCCTCCTCGGCCGGCCGTTCGCCGACAGTGGCCGTCACCGTCATGCGCTTGCCGCCACGGATCAGTTCGATCGGCACCTTGCTGCCGACCGGCAGATTGGCGACGATATAGGACAGGGTATTGTCGGGCGTGACCTCTTCGCCATTCACCTTGACGACCACGTCGCCCGCCTTGATGCCTGCCTTGGCGGCGGCTTCGCCCGGCACCACTTGCCCGATGAACTCACCGCGATTTTTCGGCAGGCCCAGCGATTCCGCCAGGTCTTCGGACATGGGGCCGATGCCGACGCCCAGATAGCCGCGCCGGACCGAACCGCCCTTCTTCAATGTTTCGATAATCGGAACGGCGGTTTCGGATGGAATGGCGAAACCGATGCCGACATTGCCGCCTGTGGGCGACAGGATCTGCGAATTGATGCCGATGACATTGCCGTTGAGATCGAACATCGGGCCGCCGCTATTGCCCTGATTGATCGAGGCGTCGGTCTGAATGAACCGGTCGTAAGCGCCGCCCTGCCCGGTATTGCGATGGAGGGCCGATACGATGCCCGCCGTCACGGTGCTGCCAAGGCCGAAGGGATTGCCGATGGCGATCACCCAGTCGCCCACGCGCGTCCGGGTGCTGTCCCCGAACTTGACGAAGGGCAGGTTCTTGGCCTCGATCTTCAAGACGGCAAGGTCTGATGCGACATCGCGGCCGATCAGCCTGGCCGAATATTCCTTGCGGTCGGGCAGGATGACCGTGATGCTATCGACCACGGCATTGGCGTTGCCGCCGGACACGACATGCGCGTTGGTGACGACATAGCCGTCATGCGACACGATAAAGCCGGATCCCAGCGACTGCGCTTCACGCGTTTGCGGCTGCCCACTTTGGGGGGGGCCGAACAGATTGCCGAATGGCGTGCCCGCGAAGGGGTTCTGGACCTGAACGCGCTGACGGGTGGAAATATTGACCACCGCCGGCTGCAGGCGCTCGACCATGGCCGAAAAGCTCATCGGCGCGCCGCGCGGCGCGGCGGCCTGCATCGCCGCCCCTTCATTTTGGGCCGTCTGCGCGCCTAGCGGATCATGCGACGTTACGGCGATGGCCGTCCCGCCAAGAAGGAGAGCTGCAGTAATGGCGTAAGCGTAACGCACAGTGTTATTTCCTCTCACTCAGCATGGACAGGCTGCACCCTATGCTGCGGATTGCCTTAACCTATATTGAATATGGCCGAATTGCATGCCTCAACGGCCCCAGAATTCCTTCAGATAATCATTGTTGGGCGACAGGATGATCGAGGAGTCGCCCTTGGCATTGGGCGAAAAGGTCAGACGATAACTCTGCATCGCCCGGTAGAATTCATAAAAGGCCGGATCCTTGCCGAAACTGTCGGCGTAAATGCGGGAGGCTGCGGCATCCGCCTCCGCCCGGATGATCTGCGCCTGCTTCGCGCCCTGTGCCCGGATGGTCAGCGCTTCCTGCTGACGCGCCGTCCGCATCCGCTGGAACGCGCTCTGCAGCGGTGTGCCGTCGGGCAGGTCCGCGCGCTTGATTCGCACATCGACGATCTCCGCGCCATATTGCCGCGCGACGCGGTTTAGGCCGGCCTCGATATTGCCCATCACCTGCCCGCGTTCCGGACTGAGCAGCGCGGCGAACGGCCGCTTGCCCAGTTCGTTGCGAAGCGCCGACCCCAGGATCGGGCGCAATTCGTCCGACACGCGGCTTTCGCTGCCCGCCGTGATGTACATGCGCAGCGGATCGACGATCCGATACCGCGCAAAGGCATCGACCTGCAACCGCAACTGATCGGTCGAAAGCACCTGCTGGCGCTCCA
>CBHCMH010000459.1:0-2242 GCA_965974445.1 uncultured Rhizorhapis sp. | reverse complement strand
GGCCAGCGCCCCGGCCTGAACGCGCTGCTCGCCCTGGTGGAGGCCGGCGGCGTCGACCAGGTGCTGGCCGAATCGACCGACCGCATCTCCCGCCACGTCGCCGACGCCCACAATATCCGCGAGCGGATCGAATTTGCAGGCGCGCGGCTCTTCACCCTGTTCGACGGAACCGTCACGCCGATGATCGGCCTGGTGAAGGGCTTCATGGACGCCCAGTTCCGGACAGACCTTGCCAAGCGCGTTCGCCGGGGACAGATCGGCACGCTCAAGCAGGGCAGGTCAACCGGCAGCATCCCCTATGGCTATCACCAGGCCAATCGTCTGGATGAAAAGGGCGGCATCATTCGCGGCCTGCGCGAAGTCGATCCTGACAAGGCCGCGATCGTGCGGCGGATCTTCACTGAATATGCCGCCGGGAAAAGCCCGCTGGCCATCGCCCGCGACCTCAATCTGGAGGGCGTCCCGGCCTCACGCGGCAATCTCTGGCACGCCACCGCCATCGCCGGCGAGAAAAGGCACCAGCGGGGCATCCTGCGCAATGAATTATATATCGGCGTCATGACCTATGGCCGTAGCCGCGTGGTGGTGAACCCGCAGACGCGCCGCCGCCTGATGCGCCCGAATACGGAGGATGACGTGATCCGTCATCCCGTCCCGGAACTGCGCATCATAGACGACGCGCTGTGGAAGAAGGTCCAGGATCGGCTTGCGGCGAACACCGGCACCCGGCCGGACCGCCAGCGCCGCCCGAAGCATATCCTGTCAGGCCTTGGCTTTTGCGGCGTCTGCGGTTCGCCATGGGTGCGCACCACCAGCAACTTCTGGGGCTGCGGCCGCTTCCGCTATGGCGGGGACTGCACCAACAACCGGCTCGTCAACAACAAGGGGTACGAAGGCCGGGTCCTGGTGGAACTGAAAACCAACCTGCTTGCGCCGGAAATGATCAGCGAATGGGTCCGCGAATATCACCGCGATTTCGCCCGGGCGTCCGCCGACCTCGGCCGCGATCGCGGCAGGCTGGAGCGGAAGCTGGAGGAAGCCCAGCGGCGCAAGGATCGGCTGCTCAAGGCCTGTGCCGACGGCGGCAGCGAATTCGCGGAGATCCGCGACATGCTGGCAACGGCCAGAGAGGAGGCCGACCGCCTGACCCGCGATCTGGCCAGCATGGATGCCGTCCCCAACGTCCTGGCGCTCCATCCCCATGTCGAGGAAGTGTATCGCAAACAGGTCGAGGAACTGGAGGCCGCACTGGCCGCGCCAGACGCTCAGCTGGATGCGATCCCGCGCCTGCGCGCCATGATCGCCCGCATCATCGTCCGTCCCAACCTCGAAAAGAAACGCGGCGTCATCGTGGAGGTCGTCCGCCAGATGGACGAAATCCTCTCGATCGCCACCGGAAACCAGCAGCTTTCACAATTACGCTAACGCACAACGTGGTTCCGCAAATTCATCGCAATAATGGCCGGCCACCCATCGCGAGTTTCGGTCCACCAGCGGGAACACGGGGATCTGCACCAGATCGAAACGGTCGATCATCGCATCGAACAGGCGAATTTCGGCGGGATGCACGACATCTTCCGCATCGTGCAGAACGATGGCCTTGAACCGGAAGCCCTGCGCGGCTTCCTGCCGCCGCATCGCCGCCCAGATGCTGTTAAGGCAGTCGCCCTTCGTGGTCGGGCCGGGCTGGCTGGACAGCACCGGCAATATTCGCTGGTCCTCCGCCGCTATCTGTACGACTTCCGCCATTGTGGCCGGATCGTTGGAATAACAGCCGACGAAAAGACGGAAGTTCTCGCCATGCCAACATTTCAGGCAATGTCGAAGCATCGGACCGATGACTTCCGATTCGTCCCAAGCGGGAACAAATATGGCAATGCACCCGGATCGCGGCGAAAGAGGCAAAGTAATGCAGGTGGTTGCTCGAAAGCGGCTATAGATGAAAGCGCGCCTCCAGGTATAACGGCCTATCCATATTATATCGACGATGAGCTCATCACTGGACCCGATCAGAAATCCAACCGCCGCCAACAGCATCAGTTCATGCTGCAGGTGCTCCACCAAAATAAGCGAATCCGCGACCAAGCCGATTTGATTCTACCCCCAAAGCCCATTTGCTTTCCCATGAATGGATAAATTATCGTTTCGTTTCAACAACAAATTCTGAATGTGCGCAATTTCATTTTTTTATATATACTTTGAAAGACAAGCTGCTCACGGTACCGAACCCCTCGCTACAGCA
>CBHCMH010000458.1:0-2242 GCA_965974445.1 uncultured Rhizorhapis sp. | reverse complement strand
CGACGAGGACGTGATCAAGGCGCCCTTTCCGGGCGCCGGCGTCGATATCGGAACGTGCGCTGTGGTTGGTTGAAGGATTGAGCGAATAAGTCACCACGACACGGTCTGATCGTGGGCGCAGATAAGCAACCAAGCGATTATGGCCTGGCTGCATGCTGGTTTGGCGGCAGTCCTGTTAACTGCTGCGTGGAGGATAGTCGCCGGCTAGCCGCCGATAACGGGGTATTTACCGGCGCCATTCCCGCTAAGCCTCGTCGCGCAGCACGCGCTGTGGCGCTAGATGCCGGCCATGCACAGATATTTGATTTCGAGATAATCGGCGATCCCGTGCGACGAACCCTCTCGTCCCACGCCGGATTGCTTGATTCCGCCAAATGGTGCCACCTCGTTCGAGATCAGACCGGTGTTGATGCCAACCATGCCGCATTCCAGCGCTTCGGCAACGCGCCACACCCGGCCAAGGTCGCGGCTGTAGAAATAGCCGGCAAGACCGAATTCGCTGGCATTGGCCAGCCGGATCGCCTCGTCCTCCTCATCGAACAGGAAGACGGACGCCACAGGTCCGAATGTTTCCTCATGCGCCACAAGCATCTCGGTCGAACAGCCCGCCAGCACCGTCGGTTCGAAGAAGCTTCCGCCCAGCGCGTGCCTTTTTCCACCCACAACCAGCTTCGCGCCCTTTGCCACCGCGTCGGCGACATGCTCTTCGACCTTCGCCACTGCCGCGCCGTCGATCAGCGGACCTTGCGTCACGCCTTCGTCGGTTCCGCGGCCGACGCGCAAGCCCGTGACAGCCTTGGCCAGCTTCTCGATGAATGCATCGGCCACAGCCCGCTGCACATAGATGCGATTGACGCAGACGCAGGTCTGGCCGCTATTCCGGTATTTCGACAGCATGGCGCCCTCGACCGCCGCATCGATGTCCGCATCGTCGAACACGATGAAGGGCGCGTTGCCGCCGAGCTCCATCGACATCTTCTTAACCGTCGCCGCACTTTGCTGCATCAGTAGGCGACCGACCTCGGTCGATCCTGTAAAGCTTATCTTGCGCACGGTGGGGTTGGACGTCAGTTCGCCGCCAATCTCGCGCGACCGCCCGGTCACGACGTTGAGGACGCCGTCGGGAACACCGCTGCGCTGGGCCAGTTCAGCCAACGCCAGAGCGGTCAGCGGCGTCTGCATGGCGGGCTTCAACACCATGGTACATCCAGCGGCGAGCGCCGGCCCCGCCTTGCGCGTGATCATCGCGGCGGGGAAATTCCATGGCGTGATCGCAGCCGTGACACCGACCGGCTGCTGGATCACCACGATCCGCGCGTCCGTGCGTGGGCTGGGGATCACCTCGCCATAGGTGCGCTTGGCTTCTTCCGCGAACCATTCGATGAAGCTGGCGGCGTAGAGTATCTCACCACGGGCTTCGGCGATCGGCTTGCCCTGCTCGCTGCTCAGGATCAGCGCCAGATCGTCGGTGGCATCCACGATCGCCTGAAACCAGCGCCGCAGGATCGCCGAACGCTGTGCCGCAGTCCGTTCCCGCCAGCCGGGAAGCGCCGCCTCTGCGGCCTCGATGGCCTGCCGGGTCTCATCCGCGCCATAGTTCGGCACGGCGGCAATTTTTGCGCCACTGGCCGGGTCGGTCACGTCGATTTCGGGTGAACCGGTCCAGGCGCCACCGATCAAGCACTGATCTTTCAGGAGGGACGGATCCCTTAAAGGCAAAGTCATGGAAAACCTCCTATCAGAGCATCAGGCGCAAGGGCTGCTCGATCAGCGCCTTGAACGCAGCCAGATATCGCGCGCCCACGGCGCCATCGACGGCCCTGTGATCGACGGACAATGTGCAGGACATGACCGTGGCCGGTACGCAGGCGTCGCCCCTGACGACAGGCCGGCGCTCGGCAGCGCCCACCGCCAGGATGCAGCTTTGCGGCGGATTGATGATCGCGGAAAAGGCTCGCACGCCGAACATCCCCAGATTGGAAATCGTGAAACTCCCGCCCTGATATTCCGCCGGTTGCAGCAGGCCGTCGCGGGCGCGCGCCGCCAAAGCCTTGACCTCTGCCGAGATGGCGGAGAGCCCCGCGCGATCCGCCTGCTTGACGATAGGCGTTATCAAGCCGCCATCTGTCGCGACCGCAACGGAGACATCGACATTGTGGAACTGGAGGATTGCATCGTCGGTCCAGGCCGCATTCGCTTCCGGGACTTCCCGCAGCGCCAGCGCGGCAGCCTTGATCACGAA
>CBHCMH010000457.1:0-2246 GCA_965974445.1 uncultured Rhizorhapis sp. | reverse complement strand
TGATAGCCCCGCCACGGATGCCCGGCAGCACATTGCGTTGGAGTGCATCTGTGATATCGCCTACATTGCTGCGGAAACCAGCGCTTGCTAGGTCAACCCCAGCGCCTAGAGAGCGGAGCAAGTACGGGTTTTCTGCCGCATTCCCGTAAATGAAGTTCTGGAATGCTGGGCTAAGATTGAGGTCGCCTTGGGACGGCGCGTTGATCCGCTCACCAGTCACCCACATCGGATTAGCAATGTTCGGCGAGTCAAAACGCTGTGCACCCGGCTGATTGTTGATCAGGCCCAGGCTCGCATTGCGGATCGCCGTCACGTCATCAGGCGCGGCGCCGGCCAGGTAATTGCTGGAAAGCTGCCCTGCAACCTGAGAACCAAGCGTTTGCGGCTGATCCAGCAGACCCTGGAAGCGGTTCAGGAGACCACTGGAGCCGCCATCACCGAACAGAATCGAAGCAATGCGAGGATCGACCTGTTGCGTAGCGCCCTGCTGCGCTGCTTTCGCTTGCTGCTTACTTCCCAAATAGGATGCGGTAGCCCCAATTGCCGCCCCGCCGATTGCGCCCCAGCTCATAGTAGAACCTCCATTTGTTTGTGCGCCAGCCGTGGCACATCGTCATAAGTTTTTGCGATCACTTCTTCCTCAATCTCCGCCAAGTCGGTTTTGTCGGTCAAGTGAACCGTGGCCCATACGCATTCCTCAAGGGCCAGAACCAATCGCTTGGCGCCGACGCGGGAGACAAACGAGAACGGCGCTTCCATCACCATCAGGCCATCCTCTGTCAGCACCGCAACGCGTCCCTTCATCAGGAAATTCAGGTGCGAGTGCTTGTGAATCTTGCCGATTACCCAATGGTCTTTGGGAACAGTGATCTGCCGGCCATAAGCGCCAGGTGCAAATAGGTGCTTCAGCGGCATGCCCTCTTGGACGTTGAATTGTGGGGACAGGCCACTGTCTTGCTGCTCCCGCATATGCCCCTCAAGCCCCGTGATCAATGCCCTGACTTCTTCAGGCGGCACAGAGCATGGGATTTTGTCGCCGTTCTGGTAGCCCGTTGGCAACGCGTCCGCGAACATACGCAACCAGCGGCACATCTTCTGCGCTTCATCTTGCGGCGGCAGCGCCAAGGCCCCGCTATATTTTACTTGAATGCTCATCCTAAAAACGCCCATGTCCCGGTAGATGTGAATCGGTAGACCCCTTCTCCGCTGCCTGGATTCCACTGCGTACCATCGGCAAGCACCAGATCACCGAATCGAGGCTTCAAAGGCGGCGTGTAGACAGGATCAAGATGCCCGCTCGCCAGTAGTCGCACCACAGCGGCAAGCCGGTCCAGCTCGTCGCGCAGGAACATCGGCAGCGCGCCAATTTCATTTGGAACCTGATTCGGCTGGTAAGAAACCGTAGAGATAGTCGGATCGCGCATCAGTATTCCCCCGCAATTTCAACATCAATGTCGAACGAGTCAAGGCGCGCAAACAGAGCGCTCCCACTCTCAAACCGGATTGCGATGTAGCGGCCACTCACGAAGCAATCGTTATGCACTGTCTGCCCGATGGTATGCATCATCGTCGCGCTGTACGTCGGCGGCGTGTAGGGATCAGGGGACGAACCGATTTTGATTGTCATGGTCTGACCCGTGTTGCCGGTGATGCGCGGTCGGATACCACGGATAAGCTTCATGTTCTCCGGGGCGCCGAAGTCTAGGCCAACGCGCTCAAGGAAGCAATCCGGTTGCATACCGTCGAACGTTGCGGCCGCATCCAGCAGGTACAGTTTCGGAGCATTCGCAGCCAGTAATACCCGCTGAGTGCTTGGCGTGAAGCCTGGGCCGTTCCATGCTGTCAGGTCGGAGTCCCATGCATCGCCATCCGAATCCCAGCTAAGGTTAAGAGAGTCATCCACCGTTCCATAGTTGGCGTGGTGGATGGCCGGCAGATCACGATAGGAAACGGTGCGGTCTTTGTAGTTCCAGACCATCGCCTTATTCGGGATCGTGCTGCCGATGCTCGCATAGCAGACGAATACCTCATTCAGGAACGGATTTTTGCACACGAAAGCACGATCAACAGCAGCGGTGTCCATGTCTTGGAACAGCGCACGGCGCGCTTGTTTGTCTAGTACTTGGGTCGCAGTCTGGCCGTCATGCACCACCACGTCAGAGCCGGTCAAGACGAAGTGCACGCCGTCAATCTCAACGATACAATTGCGGTTCAGCGCGCCCGAGACGCCCAGCACCTTTTGGAAG
>CBHCMH010000456.1:0-2247 GCA_965974445.1 uncultured Rhizorhapis sp. | reverse complement strand
TGACCTTTGCCGCCGCAGCACTGGCGTCCTGCGCCGTCACCATCGGTGAAGCCATTGCCAGAGCGAGCGGAGCAGCAGCGCACAAACAGGCGCGAAAGAAAGCTGTTGAAATCATGGGGGAAACGCTCCGGCAGGGGAAGGGATGAGGGAGCATTCAAAGGCCGGGGCGCGGTGTCAATCCTGCAAGTCCAAATTCCCTTATCCTTGCGCGATCATTTCAATCCATCAGTGCCAGCAATCTATCGATCGGCACGAAGGCAAAGGCGACCGAACTGTCGGCCACGCCATAAGGCAGGAAGATGAATGCGCCATGCCGCATCGCGCCGCAGGTGTAGACGACGTTGGGCACATAGCCCTCCCGGTCTTCATCGGCGGCCGTCAAAATCGGCTCCCGGCTGCGCGCCAGGATTTTTGATGGATCCTTCTTGTCGAGCATGACCGCGCCGATGGAATATTTCCGCATCGCGCCGACGCCATGGGTCAACAGCAGCCAGCCATCCTCCATCTCTATGGGCGATCCGCAATTGCCGATCTGCACCAGCTCCCAGGGATAGGCCGGCTCCAGCAGCAGCTCGCCTTCGTCCCAATGGTCCAGCCGGTCGGATTTCAGAAGATAGACGTTCTGCCCGTCCTGCCGTCCGATAGCCAGAAACTGGCCCTCCACGGTGCGGGGGAACAGGGCAATCCCCTTGTTGCGTGCGGCGGACCCGGACATCGGCACCAGGTCGAACCCCCGGAAATCCCGGGTGCGCAGCAATTCGGACCGAATCTCACGCCCGCTATAGGCCGTGTAAGTGCCTAGCCACTCGAGCGAACCATCCTCATGCGTGAACTGGACGAGGCGCAGGTCCTCAAGCCCGTTGGCCTGGGCAGGAGTGATCGGGAAGATGACCGTGCCGGAAAGCGTCGCGTCGCGGTGGCGGAAAACCGTAACTGGTCCCTCAAGGCACTTATCCTCGGCGCAATGCGCATCGGTCGCGGTGGCGAAGGGGGGCTGAGGCGCCAGGTGCAGGTCGCCAGCATTGGTAATGATCCCCTCGCGGAAGGCAACCGAACTGATATGGCCTTCGCCGACGGCACGCAACGACAGGATAATGCGCTGCGACCCATCGGGCATTCCGCTTTGGTCATGATGGGGAACAACGCTGGGGTTCATCAGTGCTGCAGCGGCATAGCTATATTCATGGCAGAAATATGCGCCGATCAGCTGGCGCCTTTCCTCGCTGATGCCTTTCTCGTCGAGCTTCAGTTGCGCCGCGATCTCTCCATATCGGGTCATGAAAACCCGGCGGGTCTGCCAATGGCGCTCCTCGAAATCCTTGAGCACGACCTCAAGCTGTTCGCGGGCCGTGCGTTCGTCCATGCTCAGCACCTCGCGCACCAGCCGTTCGGTACGGCTGGGAGACGACCCTTGCGATTGCCAGGCAAGGTGGAAGGGGCGAACCACCACGCGCGACGGATCGGCGTAGAGGCGAACGTGGTGATTATGGACGCTCAGCACTGCGTACCCCCCAAGCACTTCTGCTATAGGCACCGTCTCTTTCAGGCGGCGACACCAGCCCTATTTGCCACGTCCGGTCCTGTTTGGGAAAGACGCAAAATTGCACAGGATGCAAGTTGCAGCGCAAGAATGGATTCCGCACCCTGATTGCGATTGACGCCGGTTGGCATCAGCCCGTCATAACATCCGCCATCTTCCCGGCTGCTGAGCGGAACGTCCAGGTCATTGCGGCCCAAAAACCATTGATAGGCCTTTTCCGCCTCGATGCGCCAACGGGCATTGCCGGTCACTTCGAAAGCGGCGGAACAGGCATCGATCGTCGCCTGAGCCTCCAGCGGCTGCTGGTCGAAGGGGAGGGGCGGCTGATATTCGCGGCCGAAACTGTCCGTGCCGACGGCGCGGAAATGGCCTTCCGGGGCGGTTTGCTGCGCCACGATCCAGTCCAGTGTGACGATGCCGCATTCCACGAAATCATCGTGTCCCAGCGCTTTTCCCGCCCGAATCAGCGTCTCGGGCAATCGAGCATTGTCATAGGCCAGTACCGCCTCGAACCACGCCCAATCGGGACGCCGGGAGACACATAGTAGAGACAAAAGCTCTTCGCCGAACTGTTCCAGCAATTGGCGCGACAGGTCATGACCCGGGACCGCCTCCTGCATGGCGGCGGCCCCCAGCATGACGAACGCCTGGGCGCGGGGTGAACCCAGACTGCGGGTATGGGGAGCCACCTGGTCGAAAAGCGCCGA
>CBHCMH010000455.1:0-2249 GCA_965974445.1 uncultured Rhizorhapis sp. | reverse complement strand
AGTCCGTTTCGGAAGCGCCCGCCGCCATCCGCGACATCGCGCCGATCGCCTCGCATCGCGCCAGATTGTCGGCTCCGCTATGCTTGTTTCCGACGTGCGTTTCATATCGGCGGAATGCGCCGAGGCCGTTTGAGTCCCCATATTCCCTGATGAAATGGCCCATCAGCACATATTGGTTCGCAACGATAAGGTCGCGCTTGCTGCTCATGAAGCTGTTGTAGCCGTCCAGAGCCGCCGGTACGCTATTGCGGCATTTCAGCGCCCCGACCATCAGCATGGTTTGAAAGTTATGCACTTCCGCGGCGCGTTGTTCATCGGCTTTCCAGCAACCGGAACCCGGCGACGGGATTGCATGTGCGGTGACAGATAATAGGCAAAACGGTATTAACGCGGCGCGCGCCGCGGATAGTGGACGAGCCATGGTCGTTCCTCCAGTCAAGCGTGACTGACGGCTGATCGTCCCCTAAATATATCCTGAAGAGTCGTCTTGATATGTTTACCATTTTGACGGAATTGGGGCAATCCGCTTTAGCCGCTCAACCGGGCAAACAGACCTCGCCAATAGCATAAATCAGTGGATCAAATCCGAGCCGCCCCTTCCAGGCGCGCTGGCGCGATATCTGTTTTCCATTTGCTTCTGCCCCGCTCCCCTATAGCATTTTTGCATGAACATTTCGGGGACAGGCCGGGCCGGCCACCTGATCGAAGTCCTGAGGGCCGCCGTCCGCTTTTCGGTTCACTGGCTGATTCGGGGATTGGCGGCGCTGCTGGTGCTGCTGTTCCTCTATCTGGCATTGGCGCTCGGCGGGTCTTTGGTGCCGTCCAACGCCAGCTGGAGTCCTCCGCGCCAGGGCGTGCGCATCTTCATTTACACCAATGGCGTCCATAGCGGCATCGTCCTGCCCGCGGCGAACGATCTGCAGGACTGGCGGCTGTGGGTGAAGGCGGAGGACATCCGCGATCCGCGCTATGCCGCATCCAGCCATATCCTCTTCGGCTGGGGGGAGCGCGGCTTCTATCTCAATACACCGCGATGGTCGGACCTGCGTCCCGGCGTGGCCGCCCGCGCCCTTCTAGGCGGCAATGGCACCCTGTTGCATGTGGACCATGTCCACGCCCCCAGGCCGTCTGCCGACATGCGGCCACTCATCATCAGCGAAGACCAGTACCGGGAGCTTGTTCGGCGGATCGCAGGCTATTTCAAGCTGGATGCGGAGGGACAGGTCCAATCCATAAAGGGTTATGGCCCAGCCGACGCCTTCTATGAATCCAATGGCCGCTACGGCATTTTCCAAACCTGCAACGAATGGACCGGGGCGCAATTGCGCGGCATTGGCGTGCGCGTCGGCGCCTGGACGCCGTTCAGCCGGAGCGTCATGCGCTGGTTTGACGAAACGCCCTGAAGGATCAGGCCTGGTTCGCCGCCGTATCGGAATTCAGCTGCGCGCTCAGCCATTCAACCAGCAGGTCAAAGGATATTGGGCGGATGAAGGACAGCCCCGCCCGGCCGTTTCTCTGCCAGCGGATCAGGCTTTTGCGATCTTCCAGCCCGCTGATCGACACGACCACTTCCTTGTCCGGTTCGATCGGCCCTGGAAGCGTCACCTTCACGCCCCCCTGCGAAAGATCGCAAAGATCGACGGAATAGGTATGCGAACCGACCTTGATGTTGGCCTGACCATAGACTTCGATCCGGGGGGCTCGCGCGCGCAGTCCCTCGCGGTCGGCCGATACGGCCTTCAGCATCTCATCGACATCGACCTCGGAATGGAAACGGACGCCGACGCAACCATCGCGCTGCCAGACAATCTCGCCCTCCAGCAACTGGCCTGAGCGGATTTCCAGGACGATATGCTCGCCGATTTCATGCGCGGAATAGATGTTGGCCATGACGCCGCCCGATGAAATATTGCGGATCAGGCAGAGTTCCTGACCCTTTTCACCGGACAATTTCGCCACCCAGCGCACGGTTACGACCTTGCGCTCCGAATGCCTGTGCTCGTCATCCGCCTGCGGGATCCGTCCGCCCTGGGATGAAAGACCCATCATGGTCATATATCGCACCTCAACAGAAAATGGCAGCTCCGTCTGGTCTTGGCGTCCCCAACCCTAAATGCCCGACAAGGGTAAAATATGAGTAAAAATTCAGGGGGATAGATTATCCACTAACCCATGTGACAGGCAACCACCCGGTGCGACGGGCTGCTTTGGGAGGAAAGTTGCCCTTCCCCTCCCGCTTGCGGGAGGGG
>CBHCMH010000454.1:0-2250 GCA_965974445.1 uncultured Rhizorhapis sp. | reverse complement strand
GGGATTGACGAAGCGCACGAACTGCGGCGCTTCCTTGTTGAGCAGGGCATAGCTGCGTTTCGGGTTGGCGGACGACGGGAAATGCCAGCTTTCCGGGTACATGGGCAGCACATGCGCCTTGTTCCGTGCCGCGACATAGGCGGGGTCGTCATGCGGCAGATCGGCATTGCCCCTGACCGTCGCATCGCCGCCATGGCAATCGACGCAGCCCAGCTTCACGGCCGGGCTGGCGTGCATGCTCGGCTGGTCGGTCTGGACATGGCAGCTATAGCAGCCGGAGGATTTGGCGGCGACTTCGGCGTCGGTCTGGCTCATCGGCGCGGGCGGGGCGGGGGCGTAGCTGCGCTGGACCGGTTTTTCGTCATCGGCTGCGATCGTGGCGGTGATCGGGATGAGGAGGAGGAGGGCGAGAAGGATAAACCTCCATACGTCATTCCGGCGAAGGCCGGAATCTCGGGCCACAGGCGGGACACCAAGGTTCGGGAGATTCCGGCCTTCGCCGGAATGACGGAAGAAGGAAAACGGCCAACCCATCAGAAACTCACTATCGCGTTGGCAAGCACGGAATAATAAGCGTCATTCCCCGCGCGGTTGTCGAACAGATCCCGAAACCCGTCGCCGGCCACCAGCGCCGCGCCGGACAGGCGGAAGACGATGTTCTGCGTCGCCTTGGGCCGCCAGATCGCCGCCGCGCTCAAATCCCAGCCAATATCCTTGGGAATGCTCCCCTCATTGCGCAGCGCCTGCAGCACGGCGGTATTCTCGAACCAGAGGTGATTGGCATTGCCCGACAGGCGCAGTGTCGGCGTCAGATCGAAATCCGCGCCCGCGCCGAGCAGGATCGTGCCCGGATTGTTGAAATTGCTCTGCCCCTGCTCCTTCGACGAGCGCAGGCTGTTCAAAATGCCGTTGCGCCCGTTGACGCTGACGGCGCGGCCGCCGCCTGCAAAGGGGATGGTCTGGCGGATCCAGTAGCTGGTGTCGGCCCCCGCGAAGATCGGATTCTCGAAAATCGCGTCGAAGCCGTTTTCGGTGCCGTCATAGGGATCGCCGTCGCCGCTGGCATAAAGGCCGGAGGCGCGGAAGCGCATCCAGTCATGATCGTAGCTCAGTTCAGCCGCGGCGAAGAGGGCGCGGATCTTCGTTTCCTCGCTGGTGAAGAAGCTGTTCCGGTCCTCCCCCAGCGCGCCGTAGAGCGAGGCGGTGACGTTGATCCGCCCGATCCGGCCGTCGGCATTGTAGCCCAGATAGACCACATCATAATCCCTCCCCCGCAGGTCGCCGAGCAGGGCGGGGCGCACGGGAAAGCCATTGTCGTCCACCTCGATTTCGCCAGCTTCCCTATTGCGGTTGTAGACCGCCGTCACCTGGCTGGTGAGACCGGGGAAGGGCAGGTCCTGCCGGTAGAGGTTCGCCAGAAAGACGAAATCGTCGCGCGGGCGCTGGACGATGCTGTTGAGGCCGCTGTTGGTGTCTTTTTCCAGCCGCCAGAAGGCCGCCAGGTTGAACTGGAAGCGATTATTGTCGCGATTGCCGAAAAAGCGGAAGCCAAGCTGCTGGTCGTTGAACAGGAATCCCCGGAAATCGCTCTGAAAGGGCTGAATGCCGACGCGGATGGATTCGAAGTCGTAGCGGTCGGACGTGTTGCGCAGGTGATAGTCGAAAAAGGCTTCCTGCACGCCCAGAAAATGGTCGGTGCGGTGGCTCGGTTTCGACGGCTGCACGAACAGGACGCGCCGCTCGGGCACGTTCACATGATTGATGTTGTAGGCGAGCGTCAGGCGATATTCGACATCGGGCGGCTTGAACGCGGTCGCCCCCTTGATGAGCGCCACGCCGCCGATGTAGGTTTGTGAGAGGACATAGCTTGCGTCCTTGCCGAACACGTCGAGGCTGCCGGGGCGCTCCGTCGTCTGCACGCCGACGGGGATCGGGAAAGTGCGCGGCTCGATCACCGTGTCGCTGACGGCGTTCACCACGAAGAACCAGTCGTCGCCCTTGATTGGCAGCCAGGGGACCCTGGCGCGGTCGATGGGCCGGTCGCCTTTGAGCGTGTTCTGATGATAGGGGTCGAACCAGCGTTCCTTCACTACGCCCAGGGATTCGATCAGCCGCCAGCGGTCGGGGATGGAAAACTGGTCGGTCGGGAATGCTTCCGGCGGCGGCGGACGAACCGCGCCTTCATTCTCCTGCGTGATGCGGTCGGGCAGCGCGCGCTGATGGCCGGGGCGCTTGCGGCCTTCGATCAGG
>CBHCMH010000453.1:0-2251 GCA_965974445.1 uncultured Rhizorhapis sp. | reverse complement strand
GCTTTCTTTCGCTACGGTGCCCAGCAGGGATGGTGCCCACCGCATTTGGCAGTGGCCATTCGAGGCCCTCGGATTTATGCGCAAGAGAACCTGCCGGTCGGGCCCAGTTGGGCGGATGTGGAGCGGCTTTTTGCGGGACTAGCCTGAATTTCCACGGTCAGGTGTTCCCCTAACGTTTTCTTTTACTCCTGGAGCGATCCCCTGCGGGAGTTGGGCGGAGAGGCGTTATCTCAAATAGTGCGCCGATAGCTCGCCTGTACGGTCTCTCGTACCTGCCTTTTGTAGCCCTGCTGGGCAGCAGGATACTGCAGATCATTAGGCGCAATGGCGCTCCGAATATGGTTTTACGCCAGATCAAGCTGTTGTGTCGGAACTCGGGCTTGACACCATATGTAGTATATGACAATGTGCACAGGTGCCTGCCGGTGCACCAAAAGACATCACAGATTGCCGGCGTTTCTTCCTCGAGCCGGCCAGCGCGCGTCAGCGCCAGTACGAGGCCTTGCGCGCCTACTTTGTCGAAGGATTTCCCTCCACCAAGATTGCCCGCCGCTTCGGCTACAGTCCGGGCGCCTTCCGCGTGCTGTGCCACGCCTTTCGCCGCGCTGAGTTGCCCGAGTTCTTCGCCGCTGCGCGCCCGGGGCCGCGCAGCCAACCCAAGAAGAGCCGCGCCCATGAACAAATCGTCGCGCTGCGCAAGCGCAATTACTCGGTCTACGAGATCAGCCGTGCTTTGAAGGAACAGGGAACACCACTTTCCGTCACCGCGGTGCGCGAGGTGTTGGCCCACGAGGGCTTTGCGCCCCTGCCGCGCCGGCTTGACGAAGAGCGCCCGCAACACTTGGGCCCCAGCATTGAAGCGGTGGCCGATGTACGCAGTTTCTCGCTGGCCCCGCGCGAGCTCACCACCCGCGTGGGTGGGCTTTTCCTGTTCATCGCGGACCTGGTGCGGCTGGACAGTGACGCGTTGGCGCAGGCGGCCAAGCTTCCCGGCTCGCGCATGATTCCCGCAGGGCATGCCCTGCGCGCCTCACTCGCGCTCAAGCTCTGGGCGATCGAGCGCAAGAGCCACGTCATGGCGCTGGTGGCCGACGAGGGATTGGGGCTGTTCTGCGGCCTGAACGCGATCCCCAAGAAGAGCTTTTTGTCTGAGTACTCCTCGCGCATCACCCCGGAAAAAGTCGCGCGCTTGCTCGCCAGCTGGCATGAGCGGCTGGCGCCCGAGGCGCTCTTTGCCGGGGAGTCTTTCAACCTGGACTTCCACTCCGTGCCCTATTTCGGCGAACACCCGCTCATCGAATCGCACTATCTGTCCAAACGCAGCCGCCGTCAGCCCAGCATTCTAACCTTCCTCGCCCAGGACGCCGCCAACCAGGTGTTCTGCTACTCCAACGCCGACATCCGCAAGGGTGAGGAAGCCGAAGAAATCTTCCGCTGCGTTGACTTCTGGACACGCCAGCACGGTAGCCCTCCGCAGCATCTGGTGTTCGATTCCAAGCTCACCACCTACGAAGGACTGGATCGGCTCGATCAGGCTAAGCTCACCTTCATCACGCTGCGCCGCCGCTCCAAGAGCCTGCTTGCCGAAGTCGAGCGTCTGCCGGCCTCCGCCTGGCGCAGGATTACCCTTGATGTGCCGCACCGCAAGTACCGCACCCCGCGCGTGCACGAACAAAAGGTCTGCCCGCGCAGCCGCACTTACCGCCAGTTCTACATCAAGGATCTGGGCCACGAAGAACCCACGATCCTGCTTACCAACGACGCCCACTCCAGCGCCAAGCAACTGATCACCCGCTATGCCAAACGCATGCTCATAGAAAACGCGCTCGCCGATGCGGTACGCTTCTTTCACATGGACGCGCTATCTTCCTCGGTCGGCTTCAAAGTCGACTTCGACATGGCGCTTCTGGTGCTGGCGAGCGGACTGTATCGATTGATGGCGCGCCGCATGCGCGGCTATGATGATGCTCAGGCGCGCCAGATCTTCCGCGACTTGATCGACATGCCGGCCGATGTCACCATCGACAAACGCGAAATCAGGGTTCGCTTCCACCGCCGCGCGCATCTGCCCATCGTGCTCGCCTCCGGTCTTATCGATAAGCCGGTCAAGGTTCCCTGGTGGAATGGCCAATCCCTACGGCTCGTCGATTAAGAGCGCGCAACGGGCGGCGCGTTAGGTGAATATCGCTCCGTGGAAATTCAGGCTAGCGAGTATCGTGGCAAGACCATCCATACCCTTGATGAGCTAGAT
>CBHCMH010000452.1:0-2254 GCA_965974445.1 uncultured Rhizorhapis sp. | reverse complement strand
CTAACAGGCCCTCCCCCAGCCCCTCCCGCAAGCGGGAGGGGAGTTATGGCAGCAATAACCCACCACCAGTAATCTCAGCTACGCCTCACGCCGCCACGTCGCCCTGCGTCACCGGCACGATCTTGATTTCCACCCGGCGGTTCTGGGCCTTGCCTTCCGCCGTTGCATTGCTGGTGATCGGCTGGGTCTCGCCAAAGCCGCGCGTCGCGACCCGCGCCGGCTGGACGCCCTGCACGCCCAGATAGCTCGCCACGGACTGCGCCCGCCGTTCGCTCAGGCCCTGATTATAGGCGTCCGATCCATCGCTGTCGGTATGGCCATAAACGTCGATATAGGTGCTCGGATAATCCTTCAGCACCGTCGCGACATCATTCAGCACCGGCTGGAACTGCGGCTGAACCTCGGCCCGGTCATAGGCAAAGGTGACGCCGGACGGCATCCGCAGCATCAGATTGTCGCCATCGCGGATGACATCGACGCCTGTCCCGGCCGTCTCCTGACGCAGCTTTTTCTCCTGCGCGTCCATATAAGCGCCAATGCCCGCGCCGGCGACGGCGCCAATGCCCGCGCCCACGATCTTTTCGGTGCGGTCGCGCTTGCCGCCGATCAGGTCGCCCAGAAAATAGCCGCCGACAGCGCCGGCGACGCCGCCGATCGCGGCTTTCGACAGGCGCTTGTTGCCCGTCTCCGGATTGGTGGTGCAGGCCGCGGTCAGCAACATCGTGCTGATCGCTGCGGCCCCCAGAATCTTGTGACGAATAGGCATTCTATGCTCCTTGTTTTTCGGCGTTCCCCTGTGAAGGGAACAGGCAGGCAACGGTCCTGCAGGGGCGTTTGTTCCATATCCGAATTGAACGGCGCATGAGAGCTTTGTTGTGCAATTGAAAGAAACACGCCAATAAGGCCCCATCATGACCCCTTTCCCGTGGATGGATGTGGCGATCATCCTGGCCTTGATCGCGCTCAACGGCCTGTTCGCCATGTCGGAACTCGCCATCGTCTCCTCTCGCAAGCCCCGGCTGCAAGCGCTTGAAAAAGCGGGCAAGCGCGGCGCGCGCACGGCCATCCACCTGGCCTCCGACCCCGGCAAGTTCCTTTCGACCGTGCAGATCGGCATTACCCTCATCGGCATTTTGGCGGGCGCTTATTCAGGGGCCAGCCTTGGCGGCCCCGTCGCCGAGCGGCTGCTGTGGCTGGGCATTGAGCCCGATACGGCGCAAACCATTGGCTTTGCGCTGGTCATCAGCATAGTCACTTACCTCTCCCTCATCGTCGGGGAATTGGTGCCCAAGCAGTTCGCCCTGCGCGCGCCCGAACGCATCGCCGTGCTGATGGCCGCGCCCATGCTGTGGCTGGCGCGCCTCACCGCCCCCATCGTCTGGATATTGGACGGCAGCAGCGCGATCATCTTCCGCCTGCTCCGCATGAACCGCGAATCGCAAAGCCATGTGACGGCGGAGGAACTGCACCTGATCGTCGCCGAAGCCAGCAAGTCGGGCGTGATCGAGGAAAGCGAGCGCGCCATCATCTCCGGCGTCGTGCGCCTGGCCGACCGGCCGGTGCGCGAAGTCATGACGCCGCGCACAGAGGTGGACTGGATCGACGCCGATGCCGACGCCGAGGCTATCCGCTCCCGTCTGCTCGATAGCCCGCACACCCGCCTGCCGGTGGCCGAAGGGTCGGTGGAGGATATTATCGGCGTGGTCCAGGCCCGCGACATCGTTTCCGCCCAGTTCCGGGGCGAACGGCTGGACCTGCGCATCCTGATGCGCCGCGCGGAGGTGGTCCCCGATCAGCTCGACGCCATGGACGCGCTCGACCATCTGCGCAAGGCGGAGGTGCCCATGCTGCTGGTCCATGACGAATATGGCCATTTCGAAGGCATCGTCACCCCCGCCGACCTCCTCTCCGCCATCGCGGGAGAATTCGCGTCGGATCAGGACGAAGGCTCCGACCCCGCCCTGGTCGAGCGGGAGGACGGCAGCCTGCTGGTGTCAGGCCAGATGCCCGCCGACACGCTCGCCGACCGGCTGGGCATCGACCTCCCCGAAGACCGCGACTACGCCACCGTCGCCGGCCACGCCCTCTGGGTACTGAAACATCTGCCGCAGGTGGGCGAGCATTTCCACGACCAGGGCTGGCGCTTCGAGATTGTGGATATGGACGGGCGGAAGATCGACAAGCTGCTGGTGAGTGCGGAGTAGGGGGGGCTTTGTTGCCGGGTGCGGAATGGCGGTTTTCAGGCGTGGGCTAT
>CBHCMH010000451.1:0-2255 GCA_965974445.1 uncultured Rhizorhapis sp. | reverse complement strand
AAAGACATCTGGCGCATGTCCAGGCGATCCGGACGCTGAAAGCGGGCTATTTCCGAAACATGGACCTGCGGGACTGGCAAGCCATGGGTGATGTGTTCACCGAGGACGCGGTGATGGACATGCGGTCGGAAATGGCTGCCCTCACAGATGCGGGGATGGCGGTAGATCCGCAGGGCGGGCTGATCGAAGGGCGCGCGGCGATCCTGAAAGCGATGTCGAGCGCCTTGATGGGGACGATCACCGTTCATCATGGGCATATGGGCGAGATCGATATCCTGTCGGATACGGAGGCCGAGGGAATCTGGCCGATGCGGGACATCATTTTGATGCCAGAGGGCAGTCCGGTACGACAACTGCTCGGCTACGGCCATTATCGTGAACGCTATCGGCGCGTTGCGGAAGGGGATTGGCGCATCGCGCATCTGACGCTGAGCCGCCTGCTCATCGAATGGGCGTGAATAGGCGTCCGCGCGCTTTGCCATTCCCCCCGAGGTCGGGTTTCAGATGCCGCCCATGCAGATATATTTGATCTCCAGATAATCCTCGATCCCATATTTCGAGCCTTCACGGCCCAGCCCGCTTTCCTTGACACCGCCAAAGGGGGCGACTTCGGTCGAGATGAGGCCCGTGTTCACGCCGACGATGCCATATTCGAGCGCCTCTGCCACGCGCCACACCTTCCCCAGATCGCGGGCAAAGAAATAGGCGGCCAGACCGAAACAGGTGTCGTTTGCCATGCGCACGACTTCCTCTTCGTCGCTGAACCGGAAAACCGGGGCCAATGGCGCGAAAGTCTCGTCCTTCGCCACCAGCATGTCGCTGGTCATCCCCGTCATGATCGTGGGTTCGAAGAAGCTGCCGCCAAGTTCAGACCGGCGTCCTCCCGCCACCAGAGTGGCCCCCTTCGCCAGTGCGTCGCCGATATGGCTTTCGATCTTCGCCACGGCGCCCTCGTTGATCAGGGGGCCGATAGTGACCCCCTCGTCAAACCCGTTGCCGATCCTGAGGCCGCCCACAGCCTTGGACAGCCGTTCGACAAAGGCGTCGTGAATCCCGTCCTGCACGTAGAGCCGGTTGGCGCACACGCAGGTCTGGCCCGCGTTGCGGAACTTGGACTGCATCGCGCCGGCAACCGCGGCATCCAGATCGGCATCGTCGAACACGATGAAGGGGGCATTGCCGCCCAGTTCCAGGCTGAGCTTGGTGATATGTTGCGCCGCGTTGGCCATGAGGTCGCGACCGATTTCTGTCGACCCGGTAAAGCTGATCTTTCGCACCAGCGGGTTCGAACAGAATGTGTCGCTGATTTCCCCGGCATTGCCGGTGATGCAGGAAAGGATGCCAGGGGGAATTCCTGCTTCCTCCGCCAGACGGCAAAGCGCGAAGGCGGTCAGCGGCGTGGCGCTGGCCGGCTTGATGATCATGGGGCATCCCGCCGCGAGGGCCGGTCCCGCCTTGCGCGTGATCATGGCCGCAGGGAAGTTCCACGGCGTGATCGCAGCCGTCACGCCGATCGGCTGCTTGACGACCAGCAGGCGCATCCCCTTGTCATGCGCGGGAATCACGTCGCCATAGGCGCGCTTTCCTTCTTCCGCGAACCATTCGATGAAGCTGGCCGCATAGACCACCTCGCCGCGCGCCTCCGTCAAGGGTTTGCCCTGTTCGGCGGTCATGATCGCCGCAAGGTCTTCGGTATTGGCGATGATGAGGTCGAACCAGCGGCGAAGGATCGCAGCACGGTCCTTGGCGGTTCGGGCGGCCCAGGTGGGCATGGCCTGCGCGGCGGCCTCTATGGCGCGCGTGGTTTCGGCATGGCCAAAACGCGGCACGTTCGCGATCACCTCCCCGGTCGCGGGATTGCGCACGGCGATCTTTTCCTCGCCGTCCACCCATTGCCCTCCGATCAGGCAGCGTTCTTCCAGCAATTGCGGGCGCTTTAAATTGTAAATGGCCATGAGGCGGTCCTTCTACAGGGGGCGGATGGAGCGAGGCGTCAGCTTTGCCCTATTCCGGGGAAACCCCCGCTTATCCATCGTCCGGTTGGACCATGTTCCCCACGGTCCCTGCGGCTACAGCGGGGGAAAGGCAGTCAGCGGCCTTTGGCGGGGTCTGTCATCGAAGCACCCGCCGGCCAGGTTGGGCCTGAAGGATATGGGGCGTGCGCCGGATGGTCCGGTGGGTTTAGTACAGGAAGATCATGATGCCAAAAGTGACGTTCAAGAGCCATGATGGGGACGTGCGGGAGGTGGATGTCG
>CBHCMH010000450.1:0-2256 GCA_965974445.1 uncultured Rhizorhapis sp. | reverse complement strand
CCCTCGACTTCGCTCGGGACGAACGGAATAGGAGTGCCCGCGGGGGCGAGGCACAATAAAAATCGGCCGGCGGGCGCTTTCATGGCCAGCCAGCTTGGATATAAGCGCTCTTAGACATGCGACCCGATATTCTCAATCCGCTCTTTGCCGAAATCTCGGCCCTGAAAGGGATCGGCCCGACGCTGACGAAGCCGTTGGAGCGGCTGGGGATCGCGCGGGCGGTGGATGCGGCTTTTCATCTGCCGACGCACTGGATCGACCGGAAGCGCGTCACGGAACTGGATATGGCGGATGCAGGCCGCACCATTTCCATCGAACTCACACCGGTCGATTACAAGGCGAGCGGGAGCGCCCGTGCGCCCTTTCGCGTTCATGCCACCGATGCGCACGGCAATTATATCTCGCTCGTCTACTTCGGAAGAAATTCAGGATGGGCGCGCAAGCTGTTCCCATTAGGGGAAAAACGCTTCGTCTCCGGCAAGCTGGAAAGCTATGGCCAGGAACTTCAGATGATCCACCCGGATTATGTGCTCGCCCCGGAGGAAGCGGCCGAGGTGCCCGAGCGTGAGCCGGTCTATGGACTGTCGGAGGGCCTGACCAACAACCGCATGCGCCAGATCGCGGCGCAGGCGATCGAGCGCGCGCCGGATCTGCCGGAATGGATTGAGCCCAGCGTGCTTGCGCAGAAGCGCTGGCCCGCCTGGCGCGAGGCGCTGGGGGCTGCGCATGCGGAACCGGGCAATGGGGCGGCCCGGCAACGCCTAGCATATGACGATATTGTCGCGGGCCAGCTTGCACTGATGCTGGCCCCCGCGACGGCAAGGCGCAGGCGCGGCGTGCCGGTTCAGGGCGACGGACACCTGCGGGCGATGGTCAAGCTTCCCTTTGACCCCACCAGCGCGCAGCTTCGCGCCAATCGAGAAATCGCGGGGGACATGGCGCAGGGCCAGCCGATGCTTCGGCTGCTGCAGGGCGATGTCGGCGCGGGCAAGACGCTGGTGGCATTGATGGCGCTGCTGAACGCGGTGGAGGCGGGTGCGCAGGGGGCGATGCTGGCGCCTACCGAGATCCTCGCCCGCCAGCATTTTGCGACCTTGCAGCGGATGCTGGCGGGCGTGCCCGTCAATATCGCCATCCTGACGGGCCGGGAAAAGGGCCGGGCGCGCGAATCGACGCTGATGGGATTGGCGGACGGTTCGATCAACATCCTGGTCGGCACGCATGCCATTTTTCAGGAGGCCGTTACCTACAGGAACCTCGCCCTTGCCGTCATTGACGAGCAGCACCGTTTCGGCGTCGCGCAGCGCATGATGCTGAGCGCGAAGGCAGAGCATACGCCGCACCTTCTTGCCATGACAGCAACGCCGATCCCGCGCACGCTGACGCTGACCTATTATGGCGAAATGGATGTGTCCCGCCTGGACGAGATGCCACCGGGCCGCCAGCCGATCGAGACGCGCGTGATGTCGGCCGAGCGTCTGCCCGAAATTGCCGACGCGCTCGGCCGCCATATGGCGGGGGGAGGGCAGGCTTATTGGGTATGCCCGCTGGTCGAGGAAAGCGAAAAGACCGACCTAGCGGCAGCTGAGGCGCGCGCGGAGGCGCTGAGGATGCGCTTTGGGGACGCCATCGGCCTGGTCCATGGCCGCATGAAGGGGCCGGACAAGGATGCCGTCATGGACCGTTTCCAGCGCGGCGAGATCAAGGTGCTGGTGGCAACCACCGTGATCGAGGTGGGCGTCGATGTTCCCAACGCCACGCTGATGATTATCGAGGGCGCGGATCGCTTTGGCCTGGCGCAGCTCCATCAATTGCGGGGCAGGGTGGGGCGCGGGGACAAGAAATCCGTCTGTCTGCTCCTGCGCGGCAATGCGCTCAGCGAAACGGCGCGCGCGCGCCTTTCCCTGCTGCGCGAAACCAATGACGGGTTCCGTATCGCTGAACAGGATTTGCGGCTGCGCGGCGCGGGGGAAATATTGGGCACCCGTCAGTCCGGGGAAGCGCAGTTCAAACTGGCGACGCCCGAACAGATCGATGCGCTGGTTTCAGTCGCGCGCGACGACGCTCGCCTGCTGGTCGATCGTGACGGCGGCCTTGGCAGCCCGCGGGGACAGGCGGCGCGCACATGTCTTTACCTGTTCGAACGGGATGCGGCGGTGGGATTGTTGCGCAGCGGGTGAAGGGGGCGGTGGTTTTTGGGTGGAAAGTTGCCCTTCCCCTCCCGCTTGCGGGAGGGGTTAGGGGAGGGCATGTCAC
>CBHCMH010000449.1:0-2259 GCA_965974445.1 uncultured Rhizorhapis sp. | reverse complement strand
GGTGTTCGACCCTTGCTGCTGGGCTCGACCCTGCGGGATGACAACGCCACTCTGACTTGCGATCTGACCAATCCGGATATCAACGGGGCGGGCACGTCGCTGGAGCACGACATGATCCATATCCGCCGCTCCTGTTTCCTGTGGAATGCGACCTGCTACCAGCGCCTGTCGATCAGGAACTTCGGCCAGGCTCCTTGCACCTTGCGCGTGGAGATTGTCTTCGCAGCCGACTTCGCCGACATATTCGAAGCGCGGGGCACGCGTAGGGAAAAGCGCGGAACCATGCACAGTGTCCAGCTAAGCAGGACTGCCGCGACCATTTCCTATACCGGCCTCGATCGCCGCCGGCGGCAGACCGAGCTCGTGTTCGATCCACAGCCAAGCCGCCTATCCGCGAATCAGGCCGACTTTGCGATCACCCTGCAGCCCGGCGAAACAGCGAACCTTTTCATTGAGATCCGATGTGACACGGAACTCATTGGCAAGGTCACTGCGAGCGCTCGTTTCGTTACGGCGATGCGTGAAGCCCGCCGTGCTCTCCGGCGCGCCTCAGGCCGCTCCGCATCGATTTCGACCTCAAGCGACATCTTCAACGAGGCGATACGGCGCGCAGTTTCCGATCTCTACATGCTGATCACCGATACGAAGGAGGGGCCCTATCCCTATGCCGGTATCCCGTGGTTCAGCACCGTCTTCGGCCGCGATGCACTGATCACAGCGTTCGAGACCCTGTGGTTCGATCCGCTGATCGCGCGCGGCGTGCTGCGCCATCTGGCCGCCCATCAGGCAACCACGATCAATCCCAGGGCAGATGCCGAGCCCGGCAAGATCCTGCACGAGGTCCGCCACGGCGAGATGGCTGAGCTCGGGGAGGTGCCATTCCGCTGTTATTACGGCAGCGTTGATTCAACGCCGCTGTTCGTGATGCTGGCCGGTGCTTACTTCCAGCGCACGTACGATGTTGCCACCATTCAGGCACTCTGGCCGAATATCGAGGCGGCCATCGCCTGGATGGAGCAGCACGGCGACCGCGATGGCGACGGGTTCCTGGAATATGGCCGGCGCAATGATAAGGGCCTGATCAATCAGGGTTGGAAGGACAGCTATGACTCCGTTTTCCATGCAGACGGAGCACTCGCGGTTGGGCCGATCGCGCTGATCGAAGTCCAGGCCTATGCCTATGCAGCCTTCAGCGGGGCGGCGCGGATCGCACAGGCGCTTGGTTATGCCAGGCGGGCGGTCACACTGGACGACAAGGCGCGGTCACTGCAGCAAGCGATTGATGACAGTTTCTTTGATGAAGAGCTTGGCACCTATGTACTGGCGCTGGACGGTGCGAAGAAGCGGTGCCGCATCCGCACGTCAAATGCTGGCCATGTGCTGTTCGCGGGTGCGGCCCTACCCGAACGTGCGGCTCGTGTTGCCAAGGCGCTGATGGCGACGACGTCGTTCTCAGGCTGGGGAGTTCGGACCGTGGATTCGCGCGAGCCGCGCTACAATCCGATGAGCTATCATAACGGCTCGATCTGGCCCCACGACAATGCACTGATCGCTGCCGGCTTCGCGCGTTATGGGTACCGGCGCGAGGTGGCGCGAATCTTCGAAGGCCTATTCGCCGCCTCGATCCACATGGACCTGCGGCGCTTGCCTGAATTATTCTGCGGGTTCCCGCGCCAGCGGAATTCGGCGCCCACGACTTATCCTGTCGCGTGTGTGCCGCAGGCCTGGGCCACCGCTGCGCCGCTTTCGTTGATCCAATCGGTGCTGGGTCTAGGCTTCGACTTCGAGCCGGCTCGCATTTCCTTCCATCAGCCCATGATGCCGGACTTCCTGGAGGAGATCCAAATCCGCAAACTGGCATTGGGCGATGCGACTGCCGACGTCGCCCTGCGGCGGAGCGGCGAGGACGCGGCCGTGCTCCTGCTCAGCCGCCGCGGCAACATCCGGGTTCTGACTGCGGCCTAGCGCTGCGCCGTCCGCCAGTTCGGGTGGACGAAGACCGGCGCGTTTGATTTCGGCAGCGCCGGCTTGCCCAGGATCATGTCGGAGCATTTCTCCGCCATCATGATGGTCGGCGCATTGAGATTGCCGCTGACGATCGAGGGCATGATCGAGGCGTCCACCACCCTGAGGCCCTGAAGCCCATGGACCCGCGCCTGCGGGTCGACCACCGCCATCTCGTCCGTCCCCATCTTGCAGGTGCAGCTCGGGTGATAGGCGCTGTCGCCCCTTTCCCGGATGAAGGCGTCGATCTCGGCG
>CBHCMH010000448.1:0-2261 GCA_965974445.1 uncultured Rhizorhapis sp. | reverse complement strand
GATGGCATGGGCGATGCCCACGCTGCTGCCCTCCCCCTTGTGGACAGGCATGCTGTACCTCGCCGCCTTGCCCTCCACCGTCCAGTCGTCGATCGCCCTCACTTCCATGGCGCGCGGCAATGTCGCGGCCGCGATTGCCTCAGCGTCAGCGTCCCAGCTTCTGGGCGTGCTGCTCACCCCGCCGCTGGTGGGGCTGCTGATCGGGGCGCACGACGCGCCCATGTCTCTTTCCGGTACCGGCAATATCCTGCTGATGATCCTCGCCCCCTTTATCCTCGGCCAGTTGCTGCGGCGCTGGATCGGCAATTGGGTGGCGCGGCGCAAGGCGGTGATTTCAATCACCGACCGCGCGGCCATTCTGCTCGCCGTCTACAGCGCTTTTTCCGCCGCCGTGGTGGAGGGCATCTGGCATCGGGTGCCACCGGACGTGCTGGCCATCCTGCTGGCGCTGTGCCTCGCCATGCTGGCCTTCGCGCTGCTGTTCACCGCCACGCTGGCGCGCCTGATGGGCTTCAGCCGCGAAGACAGGATCGTCGTCATCTTCTGCGGAACCAAAAAGTCGCTGGTGCAGGGGGTGCCCATGGCCCGCATCCTGTTCGCCGGCCCCGACCTGGGCCTTGTCCTGCTGCCCATCATGATATTCCATCAATTGCAGCTGATGGTCTGCGCCTGGATCGCCCGGCGCTATGCGGCGGGATCGCCCGAAGAGCTAGTACCGGCCCCTGCCCCGCAACGTCCATAGGTCCGCATCAAGAAGTCCCTATGCTGATCCGGTCCCTCTACTTTGTCTTGGCCATATCCCTGTTCCTGTTGCCGGGAACAGCGTCCGCCGATCCCGCGACGCCGGCCATCGTCCGCGTCCGCCTCGTCACCTCCGAAGGCCCGATCACCCTCGCCCTTGACGCCCGCCGCGTCCCCAAGACCACAGCCAATTTCATGGCCTATGTCGATGACGGCCGCCTGGACGGCACAACCTTCTACCGCGCCGCGCGCCGCAAGAGCGCGCCCGGCCTTGGTTATATACAGGGCGGCATCCGCACCGACGCCCGCCGCAGCCTTCCGCCGATCGCGCATGAGCCCACCGATCAGACCGGCATTCGCCACCTGGACGGCGTCATCTCGATGGCGCGCGGCGGCGCGCCCGGATCGGCCATGGGCAATTTCTTCATCATGGCCGGGCCGAACCCGGCGCTGGATGCACGGGAGGGCAGGCCCGGCTATGCCGCGTTCGGCAAAGTCATTTCCGGCATGGACACGGTCCGCCGCATCCTCGCCCAGCCGACGGGTGGCGGCGTCGGCGCGATGCGCGGCCAGATGATCGTGCGGCCCATCCAGATCATCCGCGCGGAACGCCTCAGCGGCACGGCCAAGCCCACCGGCCGGGCAAAACCCTGGCTGATAAAGCTACCCGATTTCAGCAATCGATGAGCGCCGGGAGCGCCGGAAGGGCGCCCCTTCTTGTCTATCGCGGATTACGAAAGGGAAGGATGGTGGACAGGGCTGGATTCGAACCAGCGTACGCTCTCGCGGGCAGATTTACAGTCTGCTGCCATTAACCACTCGGCCACCTGTCCATGGAAGCCAGCCGGACCATTTTATGAAAAAAAGTCCTTGGGAGGCGCGTCTTTGGCGAATGGACGCTTGCCTGTCAATGCCGGTCTGTGGAATTGAGCATCGAATATGAAAAGAGGACATCGAACAGGAAAACCCAAGGGCGGCTATCCCCGCTTCTGGGGCCGTCATGCGGTCATCGCCGCACTTGCCAACCCGGACCGGGTGGTGCGCAAGATCTGGGGAACACGCGACGCGATCAACGAACTGGAGCTGCCGCCGGTGCTGCCCATCGTCTATTCCGATGTCGCGGATTTGGGGCGAATGGTACCCTATGACGCGCCGCATCAGGGGCTGGTGGCGGAGGTTGAGCCGCTGGAGGACATCTGGCTCGGCGACATGCTGGAACAGGGGCAGGACGACACCCGCCCCATATTGGTGCTCGACCAGGTGACCGATCCCCATAATGTCGGCGCGATCCTTCGTTCGGCCGCCGCCTTCGACGCGCTGGGCATCGTGACGCAGGACCGCCATGCGCCGCCCGAATCCGGCACCATCGCCCGGGCCGCCAGCGGCGCGCTGGAGATGGTTCCCTGGGTCCGGGTGGTCAACCTCGCCCGCGCGCTCGATGAGATTGCCGACGCCGGTTACTGGCGCATCGGCCTGGATGGCGAGGCTGACGAGTTGCTTGGGCCAGCGCTGTCCGGCGC
>CBHCMH010000447.1:0-2267 GCA_965974445.1 uncultured Rhizorhapis sp. | reverse complement strand
AAACCTTCGCCGTCAGTCCCGCGAAAACGGGAATCCAGGCGGACTCCGTGCCAGACTCCACCGCCGTCTGGACCCCCGCTTTCGCGGGGGTGACGATGATGGGTTTTCCTTGGTCGAGCTGATGGTCGTCATCGTCATCATCGGCCTGCTCGCCACGGTTGTCATGATCAACGTCCTGCCCAGCCAGGACCGCGCCATGGTGGAAAAGGCGAAGGCGGACTTTTCGACGCTGGGCCAGGCGATGGAGTTGTATCGCCTCGACAACCTGACATACCCCGCCGCCACCGACGGGCTGCGGGCACTGGTCAGCGCCCCGCCGACATTGACCCAACCGGCGCGTTACCGCAGCGGCGGTTATATCAAGAAGCTGCCCAACGATCCCTGGGGCCGCCCCTACCAATATGCCGTCCCCGGCCGCAGCGACGCATTCGACATTTATTCGCTGGGCGCTGACGGGGCTCCGGGCGGCGAGAACGAGAATGCGGATATCTATTCCAGCGACATGTGATCTTCGTGCTACTGCGAAGGCAGGAGCACTGTCATCGTCCGATGATTGCGGCTTCACCCTGATCGAGCTGATGATCGTGATGGTCGTCATCGGCCTGATGACCGCTGCCGTCGTCCTGACCGTGCCTGACCAGCGGAGCCGCCTTCTCGACGATGCCGAACGCTTCGCGGCGCGAGTGCTTGCGGCGCGGGACAATGCGGTCCTGCAGTCGCGCCCGATGAGCCTGTGGGTCTCCGCTTCCGGCTACGGCTTTGCCCAGCGGCGCCAGGGGCAATCGTCCCAGCTGAACGACAAGCCCTTTCTCCAGACTGACTGGCGTCAGGGTACGGTTGCGCTGGTGGGGCAGGCGGGGCGGGGTCAGCTTAGCTTCGACAGCACCGGCCTTGCCAGCCAGCCGCTTCAGGTGCGGCTGGTGCGGGGCGGCGAGCAGGTGTCGGTCCGCATCGGCGTCAACGGGAAGGTCGATGTCAGTGGATGATCGCGGCCAATCCGGATTTACGCTTATCGAAATGCTCGTCGCTCTGGCGGTGTTCAGCCTCGCCGCGCTGGCGCTGCTTCGCCTTCAGGGTGTGACGCTGTCGACCACAGCTGATCTTGACCAGAAGCTGGTGGGGCAGATTGTGGCGCGAAACCTGGCGGTCGAACTGCTCAGCAATCCCGCGCCGCCAAGCCTTGGCGAACAAGGGGGTATGGTCGAAAATGGCGGCCGCCAGTGGCGCTGGACCCGCGATGCGGAAATCACCGACGATCCCCGCATCATGAAAATCGATATCCGCGTTTCCGGGGTTCAGGGCGGATCGCCGAACGTACTGACCATCGTAAGGCCGGTGAAGTGAATATCTTCTCTTCGTCTTTCCGGCGAAAGCCGGAATCTCCCAAGGCAAGGGATGACCAAGAGCAGGGAGACCCCGGCTTCCGCCGGGGTGACACCAAGGGAGCGGGCGGCTTTACCCTCATCGAGCTGATGGTCGCCCTCTTCATCTTCGGCGTGCTGGCGGCGGCGGGCGTGATGCTGCTTTCCGGGAGCGTCAATGCGCAGGGGGCGGTGAAGGCGCATCTTGATGACATGGCGCTGGTCCAGCGCGCGAGCGCTGCCATGACGGCCGATCTGGCGCAGGCGGTGCCCCGCATCACCCGCAATGAGGATGGCAAGTTCGCCCCGGCCTTTTGGGGTCAGGCGAGCGATCCCGGCGCGCCGCTGCTGCGGCTGGTGCGTGCGGGCTGGTCGAACCTGGACGATGCGCCGCGTTCCACCCTGCAGAAAATCGAATATCGGCTGACGGACGGCATGCTGGAGCGCATCAGCTATCCGCTGCTGGACGGCACGGCACCCGACGAACCATCCGCCCTGATAGAGAAGGTGGAAAGCATGACCTTCCGCTATCGGGATGAGAAGGGCGAGTGGCGGGACGACTGGCAGCCGACGCAGCCCGACCTCCTCCCCCGCGCCCTTGAAATGCGCCTGACCCGCCGGGGCGAGCCGCCGCTCACTTTGTTATTCCTCGTGGGGCCGGGGCCGAAGACAGAGCCGCAGGAGCGCGCCCAATGACGCCTTTGGCAAAGGAACGCGGCGCTGCGTTGCTCACCGTGTTGTTGCTCGTGGCCGTCATGTCGGTGGTTGCCGCCGCCGCGCTGGAGCGGCTGACGCTGGCGACGCGGCTTGCCGCCAACAGCGGCGCGCTCGATCAGGCGCGGGCCTTTGCCCTGGCCGCCGAAACCATCTCCATCGCCCGCATCGGCGACCTCAAGGATCGGGACA